>NZ_JAKFEF010000057.1:0-11276 GCF_036675785.1 Aromatoleum sp. | reverse complement strand
GAGCTGATTGTTGCATTGCACCTCAAGTCTTATAAAAGACATATAATTCGCGAGTCGTCCGGGCGACCCCCGGACACCTGTCACCGTCACGATAAGGAATGCACCGTGCTTGAAGCCTACCGCGCCCATGTCGCAGAGCGTGCCGCCCTCGGCATCCCGCCGCTGCCGCTGTCGAAGCAGCAGACCGAAGAACTCGTCGCCCTGCTGAAGAACCCGCCGAAGGGCGAGGAGGCCTTCCTCGTCGAGCTGCTGACCTACCGCGTGCCGGCCGGCGTCGATGACGCCGCAAAGGTCAAGGCGGCGTTTCTCGCGAAGGTCGCGAAGGGCGAAGAACGCTGTGCGCTGGTGTCGCGGGCGAAGGCCACGGAACTGCTCGGCACGATGCTCGGCGGCTTCAACATCCGCCCGATGATCGACCTGCTCGGCGACGCCGAGGTCGGCACCGTCGCGGCCGAAGGTCTGAAGAAGACGCTGCTGATGTTCGACTACTTCCACGACGTGAAGGAACTCGCCGAGAAGGGCAGCGCGAACGCTAAAGCGGTGATGCAGTCGTGGGCCGATGCCGAATGGTTCACGAGCCGTCCGGAAGTGCCGGCCACGCAGAAGCTGACCGTGTTCAAGGTCACCGGCGAGACGAACACCGACGACCTGTCGCCGGCGCCGGACGCTTGGTCGCGTCCCGACATTCCGCTGCATGCGCTCGCGATGCTGAAGAACCCGCGTCCGGGCATCTCGCCGGAAGAGGCGGGCGTGCGCGGTCCGGTCAAGTTCCTCGAGGAGCTCAAGTCGCGCGGCAACCTCGTCGCCTACGTCGGCGACGTCGTCGGCACGGGCTCGTCGCGCAAGTCGGCGACGAACTCGGTGCTGTGGTTCACCGGCGAGGACATCCCGTTCGTGCCGAACAAGCGCTTCGGCGGCGTCTGCCTCGGCTCGAAGATCGCGCCGATCTTCTTCAACACGATGGAAGACGCCGGCGCGCTGCCGATCGAGATCGACGCCGGCCAGATGGACATGGGCGACGAGATCGAGCTGAAGGTCGACCAGGCGTCCGGCAAGGTCACCGCGCTGAAGAACGGCGCCGTGATCGCCGAATCGCAGCTCAAGACGCTCGTGATCCTCGACGAAGTGCGCGCCGGCGGCCGCATCCCGCTGATCATCGGCCGCGGCCTCACCGCGAAGGCGCGCGAAGCGCTCGGCCTGCCGGTGTCGACGCTGTTCCGCCTGCCGCAGTCGCCCGCCGATTCGGGCAAGGGCTTCTCGCTCGCGCAGAAGATGGTCGGCCGCGCCTGTGGCCTGCCGGACGGCCAGGGCATCCGTCCGGGCACGTACTGCGAGCCGAAGATGACGACGGTCGGCTCCCAGGACACGACTGGGCCGATGACGCGCGATGAACTGAAGGACCTCGCGTGCCTCGGCTTCTCGGCCGACATGGTGATGCAATCGTTCTGCCACACCGCGGCGTACCCGAAGCTGGTCGACGTCAAGATGCACCGGGAGCTGCCGGGCTTCATCTCGACGCGCGGCGGCGTCGCGCTGCGCCCGGGCGATGGCGTGATCCACTCGTGGCTGAACCGCCTGCTGCTTCCCGACACGGTCGGCACCGGCGGCGACTCGCACACCCGCTTCCCGATCGGCATCTCGTTCCCGGCCGGATCGGGCCTCGTCGCGTTCGCCGCGGCGACCGGCGTGATGCCGCTCGACATGCCCGAATCAGTGCTGGTGCGCTTCAAGGGCAAGATGCAGCCGGGCGTGACCTTGCGTGACCTCGTTAATGCGATCCCGCTGTATGCAATCCGCGAGGGCCTGCTCACCGTCGAGAAGAAGGGCAAGAAGAACGTCTTCTCCGGCCGCATCCTTGAGATCGAAGGCCTGCCGGACCTGAAGGTCGAGCAGGCGTTCGAGCTGTCCGATGCGTCCGCCGAGCGTTCGGCGGCGGGCTGCACAGTGCACCTCGACAAGGCGCCGATCATCGAATACATGCGTTCGAACATCACGCTGATGAAGTGGATGATCGCGAACGGCTACGAAGACAAGCGCACGCTCGGCCGCCGCATCAAGGCGATGGAGAGCTGGATCGCGAACCCGCAACTGCTGAAGGGCGACGCGGATGCCGACTACGCGGCGGTGATCGAGATCGACCTCGCCGACATCAGCGAGCCGATCGTCGCGTGCCCAAACGACCCGGATGACGTCAAGCTGCTGTCCGAAGTCGCCGGCGACAAGATCGACGAGGTCTTCATCGGCTCGTGCATGACCAACATTGGCCACTTCCGCGCGGCCGGCAAGGTGCTCGACGGCAAGTCGGACATCCCGACGCGCCTGTGGATCGCGCCGCCGACGAAGATGGACGCGATGATCCTCAACGAGGAAGGCTATTACTCGGTCCTCGGCAAATCCGGCGCGCGCATGGAAATGCCGGGTTGCTCGCTGTGCATGGGCAACCAGGCGCAGGTCCGCAAGGGCTCGACCGCGATGTCGACCTCGACGCGGAACTTCCCGAACCGTCTCGGTATCGATACGCGCGTCTACCTCGGCTCGGCCGAGCTCGCCGCGGTATGCGCGCTGATGGGCAAGATCCCGACCGTGGGCGAATACATGGAGCAGGTGAACGTCGTCAACCAGAAGGCGGCCGACATCTACCGCTATATGAATTTCGACCAGATCGCGGAGTTCGCCGAGATCGCGGAGAAGGTCGAGGTCTGACGGGTCACGCCCTTCGAGGCGCTGAAGGCGGTGCTCCGAAAGGGGCGTCGCCTTTTTCTATTATGCGAGTGACCGCGCCTTCCGATTGCTGCCGTGACGGGCGGCAGGGCGACGGGCTTCGGTAGGCGCGACGGCGCTTCCGGCGCCGCAGCGGCGTTGGAAGCCTGATACGATCCATCCTTCCCGCGCGAATCGGCAATGGTTAAGCTATCTTCAAGGTACGTCGGTTGGGAGGGGATATGAAGGCTGGAGGCAGGCGGAATCGCCCGGAGCAACCGGACCACGCACCGAACAAGGCAGAGACGCTCGATCCGGCGATGTGGATCAAGTGGTCGGAATCGGCGATGACCGAAAGCATGAAGTGGTTCGATGTCTGGCTGCAGGGCAGTCAGCGGTTGTGGAGCGCGGGATTCCGGATGCTCGGGCAGCCGGCGCCGGCTCCGAACGATGGTTTGCGCCGGGCGTCGGATTTGTCGTGGATGCCGCACGTCGAAGCCCAGGTCATTCCGCTGCGGCGCAAGACCGACCGGCCGGGTTCGGAGGCGACGCGCTATTCGATGCGGATGCCGATCCCGTGGCCGATCGGCGGCGCGAAGGTGATCTCGCTCGAAGCGATTGTCGGCCAGCCGGCCGAGCACCGGTCTGGCGCCGACGACGTCCCGGATGACGGTCGGTCCGACGAAAAGCCCGTCACGGAGTGAAGGATACGCTGCGCCCGCCGAGCGCGGGCCGCGGCGCAGCTCGCGCCGGACTTACATGCAGACGAATCCGATTGAGTACGGATTGTCGACGCAGGTGCGGCCCAGCGCGAGTTGGCCGTGTTTTCGCAGCACGACCTCCTCGCGCGACAGCACGAACTCCTTCTCGTCGTCCATCGCGACAAAGGTTCCGTTGCTGCTGCGGTCGATGAGCACGAACTTGTCGCCGCGAAACTCGATGCGGGCATGTTGCCGCGACGCGCGGGTGTCGCTGACACAAATCTCGGATGCCGGATCGCGACCAAGGCGCACGCTCGGGTTCCGCTCGTCGAGCACGACGGACTGCGCCCCGAGATAAAGCCGGAGCTCGGGCTTTTCCTCCGCCTCGAAATTGACCGACTGGACGACCGTCAGGTCCCCCGGCGATTCGCAGACGAGTTCGAACGGACTCGTCACACGCGAGACGCCCCGAAGTGTTCGCGGCTTCAATGGCCGCAGCAGGACGCGCCACTCGGGTTCGAGCTGCCGCGCCGTCTCCGCGGACGTGATCGCGCGGCCGGGGGACGCCAGTTCGAGCAGGCGCGCGGCGACGTTCACGGTGTCGCCGAAGACGTCGTTGTCGCTTTCGACAACCGGTCCCGTATGGAAGCCGAGTCGCACGGCGATTGTCTGTCCGGACGAGAGCGGCAGGTCGCGCACCGCCTGGTGAACCCGCAGCGCGGCCTCGGCCGCGCGGTTCGCGTCCGTGAATACCGCCATCAGGCCGTCCCCGGTGTGTTTCGCGACCCGGCCGCCGCGCTGTTCGATTTCGCTCCGCGCCCGTTGCAGACATTGCTCGACGAGCCGGAAGGCGATCGCGTCGCCGACACGTTCGTAAAGTTGGGTGCTCCCGGCAAGGTCCGCGAAGAGCACCGTGAATTCGGCTTGGGACTTGGCGTTCGTCATGACCCCGATTATAAGGAGTCGACGAAGAACTTCGGGCCGTTCTGTACCTCCGGGCGGTCCGAGTTGGGGCCGAGGGGCATAATCCTGTATAGTCTGCGGGCTGAATCCGGCGCCCGGTGGAAGCGACTGCAACCGGCTCTCTTGCGGTCCTCCCGGCACTTTTCTCTGGTCTCCCGAACGCAGCCGATACTCGTGCGTTCCGTCCAACGCGGTACTGAACGTCCCGCGCCCGTCTGTCGTTCCATCTAGAAACGTCTGGGGCGAAGTGCCATCTGGCGGGGAAGGGAATGATGTCATTCCCCCCGAGACGCCGCATGAACCACGAACCGGTTCTCCCCACCACGCGCTCCGGTTCGCCCCACGAATGCATGAAAGGATGATGAAATGGCCAAGGAAGAATTGCTGGAAATGGAAGGTGTCGTCAATGAGGTGCTGCCGGATACGCGCTTTCGGGTGACGCTCGAAAACGGGATCGAGGTGCAGGCCTACGCGTCGGGCAAGATGCGCAAGCACCGCATCCGCATCCTCGCCGGTGACAAAGTCAGCGTCGAACTGTCGCCCTACGATCTGACGAAGGCGCGCATCAGCTTCCGCCACAAGGACGAGAGACCGGCAGCGACCGGGGCGCCGCGGCCGGCCCAGTTTCGCCGTCGCTGACCGGAATCGCCGGGCCGCAGCTTTAGGTAAGCGGTGCCGCGCAATCTTCGCACTGGGGATGATCATGAATGAAAGCAGATCGGGTGAGCCGGCGGGGCCCGCGGCGCTGATGTCCGCATGCCTGCAGCCATGGTCGATGCTGCAGGACTGGAACGCGTTCTGGGCCCGGCAGTGGCAAGCGTGGTTCGATTTTGTCGTCTCGGCGCCGAATCCGTGGCTGCCCGCGCTCGCTCCGGGCCGCCCCCGTCAGCCCGCGGCAATCGATTTTTTCCTGCCGTGGCTGCCGCGGATCGAGGCTCTCGTGACGCCGCTGGACCCGGCAGGGGAGCAGGACGCGGTGCGCGTGATGCTGCGCGCGTCATTGCCGCATGTCGGTTTCGGCGAACGGAAGGAATGGCTGGACGTGGATGCGACGGTCTCGCGCTCGCCGCGCGCCCCGACCAAGCTGCCCGTCGAACCGACCTCTCCGACGCTGCCCGCCGACGCGCAGACGGTGGCTTCGACGCAGCCGTTGATCGAAGCCCAGGCCGCTGCGGCAGATTCGGCGCCCGACGCATCCGAGGGGGCGGCGAAAGCGCTCGAGGCGACGGCCGCCGCGCCGAAACCGCGCGCACGCAAACCGGCCGCGCGGAAGACTAAGGCGACGCCTCCGACGTCGCCCGACTGACTCTCATCGACTGACGCGGGCAGACGCGCGCGTCGCCGCCCGAGCAACAAGCGCCGCGCCGCCGCCGGAGGTGTCCCGGCGGCGCGCCCGGATCAGGGGAAGAACCGTCTCGACGCTTCGCCCGGCAGGGCCATGCCGGTCGTGCGCGCACGCAGCAGCAACTCCCAGTAATAGCGATAGGACGCGCGGTCGTGCAGACGGCCGCGGTGCTGGATCGGTCCCCAGTCGCCGTCCTGCGCGCTGACGAGAATTTCGGCCGCCTCCTCGACCTCCGAAAAGTCCGGCCGCATCGCGTCGAGGATCGGCCGGATCTGGTTCGGATGGATGCTCCACATCCGCAGATAACCGAACTCCCGCCGCGCCCGTGCAGCGTCGTGGCGGATGAGCTCGATGTCCTTGAGTTCGGTCGTGACGTTGTGCGACGGGACGACGCCGTTCGCGAGCGCGGCGGCGGCGATTTCGACCTTCGCCCGGACAACCAGCGGATGCGTGAATTGACCCGGGCTCGTCATCGCCGCAGCGGGAATCGCCCCGTGGTGGCCCGAGACGAAATCCATCAGGCCGAAATCGAGCGACTCGACGCCGGACACTGCGGCGATGTCCCAGACTTCGTGGAGAGCCCCGTGCGTCTCGATCAGGACGTGGACCGGAATCGGCCGTTCGAGCCCGTGCGCGGCTTCGACCGTGCGCAACGCGGCGATCTGCGTTTTCGCATCCGCGGCCGAGCGGACCTTCGGCAAGGTCAGGAACGCGAGTCGGGCGCCGGCGCGTCCGACCAGGATCTCGAGATCGCGCTGCCAGTGCGAATGCGTGATGTCATGAATCCGCGCGCCGATCCGGCCATCCCGGTTGTCGGTGCCGGTGACAGTGTCGGCGACCATCGCCGCATGTTCCGCTTCGGCACCTGCCCGCGCACCGTCCTCGCAGTCGCATGTGATGTCGAAGACCGGACCGAGCTCGTGCTGCAGCGCGAGCGCCTTACTCATCAGCTTTTCGGAACCCGCATAATGATCGACCGCGGGCAGGGCAGGGAAGGGTTTCTCGCCGGCGAACAATATGTCAGCAGGATGTTGCATCGCTTTCATCCAGGAGGGGCGGCCGGCAATCCGGCCGCACAAAAGAAAAGGGCCGCGAAATTGTATCGCGGCCCCGTCGACGGTCGAACCGCCGGATTACTTCAGCATGTCGGCGACGGCAGCACGCTCGTCTTCGAGTTCGCCGAGAGTCTTATTGATCTTCTCGCGCGAGTACTCGTCGATTTCGAGACCCTGGATGATCTTGAACTCGCCGTTCTTGCATTCGCACGGGAAGCCGAACACGACGCCCGCCGGGATGCCGTAGGAGCCGTCGGACGGAACGCCCATCGTCACCCAGTCGTCGGAACCGAGCGCCCAGTCGTGCATGTGGTCGATCGCCGCGTTCGCGGCGGAAGCCGCCGACGACAGGCCGCGCGCGTCGATGATCGCTGCGCCGCGCTTGCCGACGGTCGGCAGGAACACGTCGTTGTTCCACGCGTGGTCATTGACGAGCGCCTTTACGGAGTCGCCGTTCGACGTGCAGAAGCGGTAGTCGGCATACATCGTGGGCGAATGGTTGCCCCACACGACCATCTTCTTCAGGCTCGACACCGGGCGGCCGGTCTTCGCGGCGAGCTGCGACAGCGCGCGGTTGTGGTCGAGGCGCAGCATGCCGTGGTAGTTGTTCGGGTCCGTGCGGCCGACCTTCTTCGCGGCGGCGGCGGCGATGGTGGCGTTCGTGTTGCACGGGTTGCCGACGACGAGAACCTTGACGTTCTCCTTCGCGTTCTCGGCGATCGCCTTGCCCTGCACGGTGAAGATCTGGCCGTTGGCCTGCAGGAGGTCCGCGCGCTCCATGCCGGGGCCGCGCGGGCGGGCACCGACGAGCAGGCAGTAGTCGGCGTCCTTGAACGCGACGTTCGGGTCGTCGGTCGCGACCATGCCCGCGAGCAGCGGGAAGGCGCAGTCCTCGAGCTCCATCATCACGCCCTTGACCGCCTTCTGGGCTTGGGGAAGGTCGAGCAGTTGCAGGATCACAGGCTGGTCTTTGCCCAGCATTTCGCCGCTGGCAATGCGGAACAGCAGGCTGTAGCCGATCTGGCCGGCCGCGCCGGTGACGGCGACACGCACGGGGGCTTTGCTCATAGGAGTACTCCCTCTAAAGCGGATTGAAGACGGTGAAGTGTAAAGGCTGCCGTCCGCGATTGCAGTTCGGCGTTCGACTCGGCGGGCTGGTGGACCAGCCGCCGGGGTCGAAAGATGGTAGAAGCAAGCGCTGCCGATGTCAATTCACATCTCATGTCTTATATAAGACATGAGATTACGGATGGACGTTCGAAAATTTTTGTGATGAAATGCGCGCATGGCACAGGAATCTCCAACTTTCAGCCCTCTCTACCGGCAGATCAAGAGCCTGATTCTTCAGGCTCTCGAGTCGGGCGAGTGGCGACCCGGGCAGGTGATTCCGAGCGAGCAGGAACTCGCCGCCCGCTTCAGCGTGTCGCAGGGGACGGTCCGCAAGGCCATCGATGAAATGGCCGCCGACAACCTGCTGATCCGCAAGCAGGGCAAGGGCACCTTCGTCGCGTCGCATAATGATCCGCGCTCGCTGTTCCGTTTCCTGCGCCTCGTGCCGATGGACGGGGTGCTCGCGCATCCGCAGAGCGTGCCGATGGACTGCTGGCGCGCGAAGGCGGGGCAGGAGGCGTCGCGCGTGCTGGGAATCGAGCAGGGCGACCCGATCATCATCGTCCGTCGCATACTGAGGTTCGCACAGAAGCCGGTCGTCGTCGACGAAATCTATCTGCCCGGCGAAATATTCCAGGGGCTTACGCTCGAAGTTCTCCAGAGCTGGAACGGCTCGCTCTACAGCCTGTTCGAGACCCGTTTCGGGCTGCGCATGATTCGCGCCCAGGAGCGGATCCGCGCGGTCGCCGCGGACCGGTCGACGAGCGAGACGCTGAAGGTGGCCGAAGGGACGCCGCTGCTGTCGGTCGAGCGCGTCACCTACACCTATGGCGACCGCCCTGTCGAGTGGCGTCGCGGCCTTTATTCGACGGCGGAACATTTTTATCTGAACGAATTGATCTGACGCCGGCGCGCGGGGCATATGCGCTTCAGCGTATATAATTCGGGCTCTTTGCAGTTTGGGAGAACCGCGTCGGGTAACCGTCGCTCATCAAGGGGTAAAACATATATGTCAGAAGCCTTAGCGCGCAAGCAGCGGCCCAAATTCCTGGCCCTGCATGAAATCCGGCTGCCGCTGCCGGGCATCGTTTCGATCCTGCACCGAGTCAGTGGCGCCGGTCTGTTCCTGATGCTGCCGTTCCTGCTGTATCTGCTCGACCGCAGCCTGGGCTCGCCCGAGTCCTTTGTAACGTACAAGAGTGTCGTCGCGAACCCGCTCATCAAGCTTCTGCTGCTCGGCCTGCTTTGGGCGTACCTGCATCATTTCTGCGCGGGCATCCGCTTTCTTCTGCTCGACATGCATACCGGCGTCGATCTCAAGTCGGCGCGCAACAGCTCGCGCATCGTGCTGGCCGTCAGCATCGTGCTGACCGTGATCATCGGGGTGAAACTATGGTAAAGCGCATCGTCGTCGGCGCGCACTATGGTCTGCGCGACTGGATCGCCCAGCGTGCGACGGCCGTGTTCATGGTGGTCTACACGGTCCTGTTCGCGGCCGCCGCGCTCGGTCTTCCCGAAATGACCTACGACACCTGGTCCGGCCTGTTCGGCGGCGGACTGGTGCGTTTCTTCACGTTCCTGTTCTTCCTCGCGCTTTTCTACCACGCCTGGATCGGCGTCCGTGACATCTACATGGACTACGTGAAGCCGGTCGGCGTTCGCCTGTTCCTGCATGTCGTAACGATCTTCCTGCTCGTCGGCTACGCCGGCTGGGCTGCCCAGATTCTTTGGAGGCTGTAAGCGTGAACGTCGCAAAGCGTACTTTTGACGCGGTCATCGTCGGTGCCGGTGGCGCCGGGTTGCGTGCGGCCCTGCAACTTTCCGAGGCGGGCCTGAAAACTGCGGTGCTCACCAAGGTCTTCCCGACGCGCTCGCACACCGTTGCGGCTCAGGGCGGCGTGGCGGCTTCGCTCGGCAACTCGACCGAGGACAACTGGCACTGGCACATGTACGACACCGTGAAGGGGTCGGACTGGCTCGGCGACCAGGACGCGATCGAGTTCATGTGCCGCAAGGCGAACGAGGTCGTCGTCGAACTCGAACATTACGGCATGCCGTTCGACCGAACCGACAACGGCAAGATCTACCAGCGGCCGTTCGGCGGCCATTCGCAGAATTACGGCCAATCCCCGGTGTCGCGCTCCTGTGCCGCGGCCGACCGGACGGGTCATGCGATGCTGCATGCGCTCTATCAGCGCAACGTGCGCGCGAACACTCAGTTCTTCGTCGAGTGGAATGCGCTCGACCTGATCCGCGACGCCGACGGCGACGTGGTCGGGGTCACCGCGATCGAAATGGAGACCGGCGAAGTCAGCATCTTCCACGCGAAGGCGACGATCTTCGCGACGGGCGGTGCCGGGCGCATCTTCCACAGCTCGACGAACGCGTTCATCAATACCGGCGACGGCCTCGGCATGGCGGCGCGTGCGGGTGTTCCGCTCGAAGACATGGAGTTCTGGCAGTTCCATCCGACCGGCGTATTCGGTGCGGGCGTGCTGATCACCGAAGGCGTGCGCGGCGAGGGTGGCATCCTGCGTAACGCGTCGGGCGAACGCTTCATGGAGCGCTACGCGCCGAACCTGAAGGATCTCGCGTCGCGGGACGTCGTTTCGCGCTCGATGGTCACCGAGATCAACGAAGGCCGCGGCTGCGGGCCGGACAAGGATCACGTGCTGCTCGACATCACGCACCTGTCGCCCGAGACGATCATGAAGCGGCTGCCGGGCATTCGCGAAATCTCGATCCAGTTTGCCGGCGTCGATCCGATCAAGGCGCCGATTCCGGTCGTGCCGACCGCGCACTATCAGATGGGCGGCATTCCGACGAACTTCAAGGGGCAGGTGGTCGCGCCTAAGGACGGCAACCCCAACGCGCCGATCTCGGGCTTCTATGCCGCCGGCGAATGCGCGTGCGCGTCGGTGCACGGCGCGAACCGCCTCGGCACGAATTCGCTGCTCGACCTGCTGGTGTTCGGCAAGTCCGCCGGGGAATCGGTCGTCGAGGACCTCCGAAGCGGGAATCTGGGCCTGAAGCCGCTGCCGGCCGACGCGGCCGACATGTCGCTCGCGCGCCTCGCGCGTCTGGAAGGGCAGAAGAACGGCGAGAGCGTGTTCGAAGTCGGTCTCGAGATGCGGCGCACGATGCAGAAGCACGCCGGTGTGTTCCGTTTCGACCAACTGCTGAAGGAAGGCGTGGCCGCGATCATGCAGGTCGCCGAACGCGCGAAGCGCACCGAGATCAAGGACAAGTCCAAGGTCTGGAACACGGCCCGCACCGAAGCGCTGGAACTCGACAACCTGATCGAAGTGGCCAAGGCGACGATGATTTCGGCCGAAGCCCGCAAGGAGTCGCGTGGCGCCCACGTGCGCGATGACGCGCCGGACACCGCGGAATTCCCGAACG
>NZ_JAKFEF010000014.1:0-47490 GCF_036675785.1 Aromatoleum sp. | reverse complement strand
GGGCACGGAAGCGGCGCCCGCGCCCGCGAGGGCGACGCGTCGCTCATCGGCGGCCCGCTGCTTCGCCACCTCCCGCGATGCCATCGTCGCCTGCCCTTCCGCTCGCGCGTCGGCGGACGCGGCATCGTCGAGCGCGCCGATTTGCCGGCTGGCCGCTGACAAATTGCGCCACGCGCGCTGATTGGAGCCGTCGAGTTCGACCGCGCGCCGCAGCGACGCGACCGCGTGCTCGGCGCGGCCGGCGAGCAGCAGCGCGTAGCCGAGGTTGTTGTGCAGGTGGCTCGCGGACGGCTGAAGCTGCACCGCGCGTTCGAGCGCGACGAGGCCGTCGTCGAATTGGCCGAGCTGCACCTGCAGCGTGCCGAGCGCGTTCCACGCCGGCGCGTACTTCGGGTCCGCGTCGAGCGCCTTGCGGTAGGCGGCGCTCGCCTCTTCGAATGCGCCCTGGCCTTCGCGGTAGCGGCCGAGCGCGAGGTCGCCCGCGGCGTTCGATCCGCCGTGGCGCACTTTCTGCACCGGCGCGATCTTCCACGCGTTCTCGGGCAGCACGGGATTCGTGCTGCAGGCGCCGAGCACGAGCGCGGCGAGCACGGGTTTGAACACGAGCACGGTCCTTTTCATCGCGGTTCTCCGTGTCAGCCGCCGCTGGTGCCGGCCATCGTCGGCAGCAGGATGCGGTAAATCTGGATCATCGCCGGCCCGAGCAGCACCAGCATCAGCGACGGAAAGATGAAGAAGATCAGCGGGAACAGCAGCTTCAGCGATATCTTCGCGGCGGCTTCCTCGGCGCGTTGGCGTCGGCGCGTGCGCAGCATGTCCGAATGCACGCGCAGCGACGTGGCGATGCTGGTGCCGAAACGCTCGGCCTGGATGATCATCGCGACGAAACCTTCGACTTCCTCGACGCCGGTGCGCGCAGCGAGGTTGCGCAGCGCGCGCGCACGTTCGAGGCCGGCGCGCAGTTCGAGCGTGACCAGGTGCAGTTCCTCCGCGAGCGCCTCGCTCTTGTGCTGCATCTCGTCGGCGACGCGCACGAGCGCCGCTTCGACGCCGAGACCGGCCTCGACGCACACCGTCATCAGGTCGAGCGCATCCGGGAAAGTCTCGAATATCTCGCGCTGGCGCACGAAGATCAGCCGGTTCAGCACGATGTTCGGTGCGTAATAGCCGAGCGTCGCCGCGAGCAGCACGACGAACAGCGTCCCCTGGAACTGCAGCGCCGGCGACGACACCAGCACTGTGAAATACGCGGCCAGAGGCAGTCCGAGCGCGAGTGCGGTCTTGACGCCGAAGAACGCGAGCGGCGCCGACGCGTGGCGGATGCCCGCGTGCATGAAGCGCGCGCGCAGCGCCGAAGTGCCCTCGCTGTCCTCGGGCGTGGAGAGCTTCGCGAACGGCTTCGTCAACTTCACGGTGCGCTCGATCCACGCGTCGGCACCGGCGCCGGCCGACGTCTTGCCGCCGCCCGCGAGCGCGCTCAGGCGCTCGGCGGTCGGCGAGCGCGAGAACAGGCTCATGACGTAGAACGCGCCCGCCGTCACCGCGACGAACAGCAGCCCGAGAAAGGCGATCTGCGTGAGGTCCATGATTGCTTCCCTTTCGCGCCGCTACACGCGGATGCGGATGATTTTGCGCATCCACAGCACGCCCATGACCATCATCCCGATAGCGCCGTAGATGAAGTTGATGCCGGCCGGGTCTTCCCACAGCACTTTCATGAAGCCCGGATTGACGATGTTGATCAGCGCCGCGGTCGCGAACGGCAGGCAGCCGAGGATCCACGCCGACAGCCGGCCCTCGGCCGACAGCGTGCGGATCTCGCCGTACAGCTTCAGCCGCGCGCGCACGATCTTGCTGATGTTGTCGAGCAGTTCGGCGAGGTTGCCGCCCGAGTCGCGCTGGATCAGCACCGCGATGACGAAATACGACAGGTCCGTGCTGTCGGTACGCGACGCGAGGTTCAGCAGCGCGGTCTGCTGCGGCACGCCGTAGTTCATCTCGTCGAACAGGATGCGGAACTCGCCGCCGATCGGGTCCTTCATCTCCTCTGCGACCATCTTGATCGCCGTCGGAAACGCATGGCCGGCGCGCAGCGCTCGGCCCATCAGGTCGAGCGCCTCGGGCAGCTGCCGCTCGAAGTCCTGCATGTGGCGGTTCTTCGCGCGTGCCACGTAGAACAGCGGCAGCGCGCCGAACCCGACCGCGAACGCGACGCCGAGGAACACCGGCCGGTTCAGCAGCACCGGCAGCGCGAAGCCGAGCGCCGCGAGCGCGACCGTCCAGCCGGCGAACTGCGCGAGCGTCATCTGCAGCCGCGACTGCACGATCATCCGGTTCAGCCCGGAGAGCTGCGGCACCGCCGCGAGCAGCCGGTCTCCCGCGGCCGATCCGGCCTCGTTCTGCTCCTTGTACAGCGTCGCCGGCTTTGCGCTGCGGATGCCGCTCGCGACTTCGTCGAGGCGCCGGTTCAGCCGCTTGACCTCGGCGCTGTGCGTCGACTTCCACCACAGGTAGCCGCCTTCGAGGAACAGCACGACCGCGACGAAGGTCGCGAGTGCGAAGAGAAGCGTCAGGATGTCCATCGCCGCCTCACTCGAACCGCCGGCCCGGGTCGAACATCTCTTCCGGTAACCGGATGCCGTACGAACGCAGCCGGTCGGCGAAATGCGGCCGCACGCCGGTCGCGGTGAAATAGCCCTGCACCGCGCCGCCCTCGGCGATCCCGGTCTGCCGGAACGCGAAGATCTCCTGCATCGTGATCATCTCGCCTTCCATCCCGGTGATCTCCTGGATGCTGACGATCTTGCGCTTGCCGTCGGTCAGTCGGCTCGCCTGCACGATCACGCCGATCGCACTCGCGATCTGCGCGCGCGCGACCTTCGCCGGCAGGTTCGCGTCCGACATGCCGATCATGTTCTCCATGCGGCCGATCGCGTCGCGCGGCGTGTTCGCGTGCACCGTCGTCATCGAACCCTCGTGGCCGGTGTTCATCGCCTGTAGCACGTCGAACGCTTCGGCGCCGCGCGTCTCGCCGAGGATGATGCGGTCCGGCCGCATCCGCAGCGCGTTCTTCACCAGCGCGCGTTGGGTCACTTCGCCCTTTCCCTCGATGTTCGGCGGGCGCGTCTCGAGCCGCACCACGTGCGGTTGCTGCAGCTGCAGCTCGGCCGCGTCCTCGATCGTGACGATGCGCTCGTCGTGGGGGATGTTGCTCGACAGGATGTTCAGCAGCGTCGTCTTGCCGCTGCCGGTACCGCCGGAGATCAGGATGTTGACCTCGGCCCGCACGAGTCCGGCGAGGAGTTCCCCCATCGGCGGCGTCAGCGCCTTGAAACCGATCAGCTTCTCCATCGTCAGCGGCACCGCGGCGAAGCGGCGGATCGACACGACCGGGCCGTCGAGCGCGAGCGGCGGGATGATCGCATTGACGCGCGAGCCGTCCGGCAGCCGTGCATCGACCATCGGGCTCGACTCGTCGACGCGCCGCCCGACGCGCGACACGATCTTGTCGATGATCTTCATCAGGTGCGCGTCGTCGCTGAACGTCACGTCGGTCAGCTCGATCTTGCCGTGGCGCTCGACGTAGATCTGCTGCGCGCCATTGATCAGGATGTCCGACACGGTCGGGTCGGCGAGCAGCGGCTCGATCGGGCCGAGCCCGAGCATCTCGTACTGGATGTCGCGCACGAGGTCGCGCCGCTCGCTCGTGTTGACGACGACGTTCTCCTCGGCGAGCAGGCGCTCGACCATCAGCCGCAGCTCGTCGCGCAACTGGTCCGGCGACAGGCTCTCCATCGCTTCGAGGTCGATGCGCGACAGCAGCAGCTGATGGATGCGCATCTTCAGCGCCTGGTAAGCCTTGTTCGCGGTGGCGTCGACGACGCTGCCTGGCGACCGGGGCGCGATGTCCGCCGTCACCGAGACTGATTCGAGGCGCTGGCGAAGACTCATTTCCAGATTCCTTTCAAAGTGGGGGCGCTTAGTGCGTGAACAGCCGCGACAGCCAGCCACGGCTCGCTTTCTCGGGCTCGGCCGCGATCGACTCGGCGATCTCGCGCAGCGCCTTCGTCACCGGGCTGTTCTTCGCGAGCCGCGCGATCGGCTCGCCCTGGTTCACCGACGCCGCGACCGTGTCGTAGCTGTTGGGCACCGTCTTGAAGAGCTTCGCCTGCACCGTCCGCTCGAGGTCCGCGACGCTGATCTCGCTGTTCTTGAGGTGCCGATTGACGATCAGCCCGACCTTCGACATCGGGTAGCCGAGCGACACGAACACTTCGACGAGCCGCTTCGCCTCGCGGATGAACGGCAGCGTCAGCTGCACGACCGGGAAGATCATGTCCGCCATGTCGAACGGCTGCAGGCTCACCGCGTCGAGCGAGCGCCCGACGTCGACGATGACGAAATCGAAGTTCGCCCGCGCGACCTTCAGGATCGCCTCGACGTGCTCCGCCTTCACGTCGACCGAATGCGCCGGATCATCCGGCGCCGCGAGCAGGTGGAAACCGGGTGCGACCTCGATCATTGCCGACGTCAAGAACGCCGCGTCGAGCCGGTGGATCTGCTGGCACACCAGCGCGAGGTTGCTCGCCGGCTTCTGGTCCGTCACGTACATCGCCGCGTCGCCGAACTGTAGGTTCAGGTCGATCAGCGCGACGCGCTTGCCATGCGCCGCCGCGAGGACCCACGCGAGGTTCGTCGCGAGGAAGGTCGCGCCGCTGCCGCCTTTGCAGGAGGTGAGGGCGAGGATTTTGCCGTCGGTCGACGCGCCGCCGCGCTTGACGCGAATCCGGGCGACCGCGCCGAGCAGCGCCTCGGGCGTCGGCGTGCCCGGCAGCACTTCGCGCACCCCGGCGCGGAGGGCTCGTAGCAGGAAGTCCGACGACGTGTCCCCGGTGATTACGATCGGGTCGATCTGGGGGAAGCGCAACGTCAGCGTCTCGAGCGCCGCGATGTCGGCCGGATCGAACGCGTCGAGGACGACGATGTCCGGCACGCTGCCGTTCACGGCGCCGAGGGGCTCGCTCGACGTCGCGTGCCCGACCGCGATGTCCATCGAACTTCCCGTCCCCGCGAGCGACGCGCGCAAGCGCTCCGCGTTCTCGTGGCTGTCCGAAAGGATCCTGATCTTCATAGTTGAGTCCCGGGGAGATGCTGGGCTGTTTTCATATGCACTGAGGATTGGGGACGTCTTCGATGGAGCTGACGAGGCTTTCGCGCGGCAGCGTCGTCGCAAAGCCCGGCAGACTCAGGCTGAGCGGTACGAGCGGGATGTAAGTCGCGATCGGTACCGGCTGGATACGCACCGTCACCTCGTCGCAATTCTCGGCACTGCAACCGGACGGCGTATAGACCACTTCGATCTTGTCGCTCGGGACCGTCGGAAACAGCGCCGTCATCCTCGCCTTGACCGCCGAATCGGCGATGTCGCAGACGACCGCGATCCGTGCGCCGAGCCGCGTCGCTTCGGTCGCGGTATTCCAGTAGAACAACACCCGGCCCATCTCCATCACGCCGATCAGCAGCGTGAAGAAGAGCGCCGCGACGATCGCGAACTCGACCGCCGCGACCCCGCGCTGACTGCCTGATCCGGTTCCGAATCGCGCGTCCATTACATCACCTGTCTCATCGTCACGCTGATGTCGCCGAAGGTCATGTTCGGCGCGACGAAGGGCACGAGCGACACGAACTGGTACCCCGCGATCGTCACGCTGACGAGGTTGACGACGCCGCTGCCGGTCGCCTGATTCTGATGCGTCGCCGGATCACTCGTCTGGTCGCGGACCTGGACGTGACTCTCGCTCAGGCCGGGCGCGACCGGCATCCCACCGCACGTCCGGTTGCCATACACCGCGAGGCAGCGCGCCGTCCCCGCGCCTTCGCCCGGTCCCTTCTGCGTCAGGAAGCGCGCCGCGTCGCGGGCGGATTTCGCCAGCGTGTTGTATTGGTACATCGCGCGGCCGAACTCGGTGATTCCGAACGCCATCAGCACGAGCGGAATCATCACCAGCGCGAGTTCCACCGCCGCGACGCCTCGTTGTGAGTTCTTCGTTCGCATCGCCGCTCCTATTGCACGAGTGCGGGAACTAGTGGCCCGATACTGCCCGGGCCGCCGACCGAGCCCGAGGTTGCACACGGGCTCGACGGATCGGATGCGCCGCCGCGATACTCAAGCCACACTTCTTCACCGCCGCCGGGTCCGTTGTCGTTGCTCATCGGGTGCAGCATCAGCACGCACGCGTAGGCGAGGATCGGCACGGTCTGCGGATTGGACGTCTTCCAGCTTTCGCAGTCGACGACCGGCACGACGACGGTCCGACGGTCGGCGCCGAAATTGCGGTGTTCATCCTGCGAGATCGGCCGGTAACCGCCGTTCAGCGCCGGTCCTTGATAGGGGCTGTATTGCGAGCGCGCGGTCCGGTAGTTGGAGATCGCGCCGCTCCCGCCGTAGGCGTTGAATTTCGACGGCCAGGACGTGGGCGTATAGCTCATTCCGGTCCAGTCCGGCGGCGCGTTGGCAGCCGAATCGCTCCCCTTGTAGAGGCCGAACCTCGTGTTCCACGCCTTTCCGAGCGACGCGATGTTGCCCTGCTGCCCGACCTGGGTGCCCGTTCCCGGGGCGGGCAACGCGCATTGGCCCGGGCCTTTGAACAGGTCGGCGAGTTCGCTTGCTCCCCCTCCGCCCGGCGAGAAATCGATCCAGTCGAAGCTGCCGGTTGCGGATTCGGTCAGCTTGCTCGTCACCCACTGTCCGACAACGAGACCGGAGAGCGGAGAGCTCACCGGGGAGGTGGGCGGCTTGCACAACCCGAGCGGGATCGCGCAATTCGTCTGCGCATTGCGGAGCGTCGCGACCGCCAGCGCCGAAACGTCCTTCGGGCCTTGTCCCAGGACTTGCATGAACCACGGCGGAATGTCCTCGGCGCGAGCAATGCACATAACGAAGCGCGAGTTGACGTCGGCGCTTCCGCTCGGCAGGTAGGCCGAGTTGGGCGCGAGTGCCGTGTGGAACCGCACGTCGCCCGGAGCAATCGCGATCGCAGCGTCCTGAAAGTCGCGCGAATTCCTTGCTGCCACGGCGGTGCCGGCCGCCACGGCATTTGTCAAATAGCTGGTGGAACAGGGGCCGGCGTCGGGATCGCACGTCAGCTCGCGCGAAGCGGCCAGAGCGCACGCATCCGCTGCGTTTTGTAGCTCGGTCTTGTTGACATATAGATGGCCAAGATCGAGCGCGAGGCCGACGAAGCCGACGAGCACGACGAGCGACAGCGCGGTGATGATTGCTACCGCTCCCCGCTGTTTTTCTGCACCGTGGCTCGCGATTTTCATTGATACCGCTCCTGCGAAGGTGCCTCTATTTCGAAGAGGCATCTTTGAAGTTGACGTTTAGCGTGGACGTCTTTTTTTCCTGAACCGTAAAGCTCTTCGCATACTCACCCATCGCCCCCTGAGCCGCCTTCCCGTCAATTCCGGCGACCGTATCGGTATTCTTCGATGCGTCCGGTGCGATTACCTGTTGAGCGGTAATCGTCCTCGCGGCTTCGCCGAAGCGTTCGTCCCATTTTGGGGAGGTTGCGACACAGCCGGCTAGGGCGAGTGTCAGGAGTGGGGCAGCAAGGCGGATGAATGTGTTCATGGTCTGTTCCTCACTTCGGTGCAAAGCCGCCGCTGGCGGGAGCTTCCGCGCCGGGCAGAAGGTCGGCGTGGTCGGCGGGGGCGGGGCCGTTGCCTTCGAGCTTGCCGCGCCAGATCACGTCACTGCGGCTCGGCTCGACGTAGTTGTCCGTTGGCAGTGCGTAGTTCTCGGGCAGCGGCTTCACGAGACGCGGCGTGATGACGAACACGAGTTCCGAGCGGTCGGTCTGGAATTCTGTGCTGCGGAACAACGCGCCGAGGATTGGAAGCTCGCCGAGGATCGGGAATGCCTTGATGTTCGTCGTCGTGTTGTTCTTGATCAGCCCGCCGATCGCGAAGCTCTGGCCGTCCTGAAGCTGGACAGTCGTGAATGCTCTACGCGTCGTGAAGGACGGCAGGATTGCGAGACCGTTTACGCCGGGCGCGCTCAGTCCGATGCCCTCACGATTCAACTCGGATACCTCGGGACGCACCGCGAGATTGATGCGACCTCCTTCGAGCACGGTCGGGGTGAATTTCACCGACACACCGAATTCCTTCTCTTCCAAGGTGATCGTCTGAGCCCCGGCGTTGTTGCTCTGCGCAACAGGGATGAAGATCTTGCCCCCGGCGAGAAAGCTGCCTTCCTGACCGCTGATTGCCATGACCGTCGGCTCAGCGAGAATCTTGACCAGGCCGTCGTTTTTTTGCATGTCGAGTGCGACGTTGCTAACACCGCGAGCAGGCACGGTTCCGAACGTCGTCGTGTACTTGGGACCGAACAATGTTTGTTCGACCGTGACATTGCCTCCGCTCCCAATGTTGCTCGGTACCGTACCGCCGACCACCGCGTCTACCGAGCTGAGCGGGACGTTCTGCGGCCCTGTCTTGGAAAGCTGTCCGAGGGCACCTGCCCCGCCACCAAAGATCCCGGACAGGAAGCGGATCATCGATCCGTCCCCGGCGGCATAGGCGCGCGAAAAATCGATGCCGAAGCGATCCAGCACCGCTTTTGAAATCTCCGCGACCTTGACTTCCAGCATCACCTGCTGCGGCGCGCCGACGCCGAGCATGTTCAGCACGCGCACGTTGCGCCCACTCTCTCCGCCGTCACCTTCCCGCACGTAGGCCGACGCGATCTCGATGGCGCGGTCGACCTTCGTCGCGTCGCTGACCGTGCCGGTCAGCACGAGCGAGTCGTATGCCGACGTAACCTTGATGCCCTTTTCGTCCGGCAGCAGCGCCGTGAGCGCGCTCTGTACCGACGTCACGTCCATCGCGACCGTGACGTCGAGCGCGATGCAGCCGCCGGACCGGTCGACGAGCACGACGTTCGTCGAGCCGACGCTCTTGCCGAGCAGATAGATTTCGTTCGGGCTCAGCAGCAGCACGTCGACCTGCGCGACACCGGGGCGGCCGTCGCTCTGCTTCGTCTGCTTCGCGTTCTTGTCGTCTTTCGCGGGTTCGGTGCTCGGCCGCGCGGCCTGCGCGTTGTCGGGGTTGCCGAGCAGGATGCGGGTGACCGGAACTTCGGGCCGGATCACCGACGACTTGCCGACCGGGATCGTGACCATCGGCGCGATCTCGACGCGTCCGCAGGGCGAGCCGCCGGTCGCCGAGACCGCGGCCGTCTTGGCTACCGCGGGTGACGAGGCGATGGTTGCGACGGCGGAGAGTGGAAGCATCAGCGCCAGTGCCAAGGAGGCGCCGATCACTTGGGAGCGTGGACGGCTGGAGAGGGGGTTCGTGTTCATGATGGTCCCTGCGCTCGGCAATCGATTGGAAGCGGCTAGAAGCATTCGTTGACCTTGGAGACGCCGCGGATCACCTCGACGCAGACCTGCTGCTTCGGGGCGGGCTCCGGCGTGGGGGCGGGGGCAGGGGTTTCGGTGCGGGGTTTCGCGGCCGGGCGACGCGGCGCCGCGGGCTTTGCCGGCGGGGACTGCGGCGCCACCGGCGCCTCAACCGAGGTGCGCAGCAGCATCGCTTTCGTAATGCCGGCCGTGTCGGTCGGGTTCGAGTCGATCTGGTTGCGCAGCACGAGCGACAGGTTGCCGACGCTGCGTGCGAGGTCGAGGCGCTCGGCCTGTTCGGGCGTGACTTCGAGCGTCACCGCGTTGACGACCTTCGGCTTCGTCTCATCGCGGTTCGCCTCCTGCGCGACCGCGAGCACGAGGATCCGCTCGAGGACGATCTTCGAGATCATCTGGTCCTCGTTGTTGCGGTTCGCGCCCGTGTTCTCGGTGTTCACCATGATGTCGACGTAGTTGCCGGGCAGCGTGAAGCCGGCGACGCCGATAACGTCGTTGACGCGCACGGTGATTGCGCGCTTGCCCTCGGGCACGACCGCCGACAGCCCGCCTTTCGTTCCGTCCGGCGCGAGGCGCGATTCGAGGATCGGTTCGCCCGGTTGTATCCCGGTGATTGCGACGCGGCCGTCGAGCTTCGAAAGGTCGGTGAAAGCGCCGTTCGGGATGCTGCCCGACGGCCATTCGACGAGGCGGATCGCCGCGGGCGCGATGCGGCTGCCGAGCTGCAGCTCGACCGCGGCGACTGCGATCCCGTTGCCGTCGCTGGCCGATTTCGCCTGCAGCCAGCGCACGCCGAGCACGACCGCGGCGAGGCCGGCGAGCATCGCGACCAGCAGAAAACCCATCCCCTTTGCTTTCATTCGAATCCCCTTGTTTCGGCGGTGCTCGCGTAATGCCGTCGTCCGCCATAGCGCCCGCAGTGCGCGCGCAGTGGGTGGAATCCGGCGACCGCTTGCGCGGCCGCCGGGTCTCCCCCTCCCCTCCGATTCGCGCCCTATCGGGTCGCGAAGTAGTTATGCCAGGCCCAGTCCAACGCCTCCCGCGTCAGACGTGCCGGCTCGCCCAGGTAGCGGGCGAGGTCGGCGATCTGGTTGACAAGGTCGCGCGGGTAGCACGCGAGCAGCGGCTGGTCGTGCGCCTCGTGGTAATCCTTCAGCAGCGTCTGGAACGCCGCTTCGTCGAACGGCACGTCGCGCGCCTCGCAGACGCCGACGAAGATGCGGCGGTAGTCGTCCTCGTCCATCGGCCCGATGTGGATCTTGTAGCCGAGCCGGCGCAGGAAGGCCGGGTCGGCAACGTCGGCCGGCTGCAGGTTCGTCGAGAACACGAGCACGACGTCGAACGGCAGCGCGAACTTCGTGCCGCTGTGCAGCGCGAGGTAGTCGTGGCGCCGGTCCATCGGCACGATCCAGCGGTTCATCAGCTGCTCGGGCGTGACGATCTGGCGGCCGAGGTCGTCGACGACGAAGAGCCCGTTGTTCGCTTTCACGTGCGGCGGTGCCTGGTAGAAGCCGCTGGTTGCGTCGAAGTCGAGGTCGAGCATTCGCAGCGTGAGCTCGCCGCCGGTGATCGCGACCGGCCGCTTGCAGCGCACCCAGCGCTGGTCAGGCCGCGTCATCACGTCGAGCGCGGCGGGGCGGTGGTCGTCGGCGACCGGTGTGTGAATCAGCGGGTCGAACACCTGGATGATCTCGCCGTCGACGAGGATCGCGTGCGGCACCGCGATGTCGCCGTCGAGCAGCAGCGCGAGCCGTTCGGCGAGATACGTCTTGCCGGCGCCGGCCGGGCCGTATAGGAACAGCGCACGCCCCGATCCCATCGCCGCGCCGAGCTGGTCGCGCACTTCCGGCTTGATGATCAGCCCGCGGAACGCGTCGTTCACGCCTTCGCGCGTGACGTCCATCTTCGTTACCGACTGGCGCTCGACTTGGGCGACATAGGCGGCGAGGCTGACCGGCGCGGCGCCCGCGTACTTGCAGCGGCCGAGATATTCCGACGCGCGCGCGCGCCCGGCGTCGGTGAGTTCATAGAGGATGTCGCCATCCGTCTCGCCGCGCCGCATCACTTCGCAGATGCGCTCCGCGCGCATGAACGCGAGCAGGTTCTCGAGCACGATCGCCGGCAGCCGCAACTGCTGCGACAGCTCGGTCAGCCGCATCTGGCCGCGAACGAACAGCAGCTTCGTCGCCAACTCGACGAGGAACAGCAGCGGCAGGCCGGTTTCGTCGAGCGTGCGCGGCGCGCGCGGGAAGCCGACGGTTTCGCCGAGCGGGATCACGTTTGCGGTCGAGGTGCCGGTCATGTCTGTAGTCCCATCAGCTCAACGCCCAGCCGCCGGAGCGGACCAGGATCAGTTGCAGCACGGTGCCGGCGGCGATCGCGACCGCGTAGGGCATGCGGCCGGCGGTCTGTGCGAGCGGCTCGAAGCGCGGTGCTTCTCCGCCCGCGGCGCGCACTGCGCTCGTCGTCAGCATGAAGTGGAGATTTCCCGCGAGTTGCCGGAACGAGCGCTGCCACAGCGCCATGACGACCGCGAGCACGCCGCCGGTGAGAAACGTCAGCACGACGGCTCCCAGCGTGTTCATCGGACCGAGAAACGCACCGACCATCATCATCAGCTTGACGTCGCCGGCTCCCATTGCGCGGAGCGCGTAGAGGGGAAACAGCGCTGCGAAGCCGACGGCGATGCCGGCGACGGAGGGAAAGAGGCCAATAGCGCCTCCGGAAGCCACTAAGATCCCTCTGCCCGAGTCGGCAACAACGTGAAAGGCTAAGGCGGCGAGAATGCCCGCGAGGATCAACAGGTTCGGCACCTTACGCGTACCCAGATCGATGAATACGCTCATCGTAAGTGCGCTGAGTAGAGTTGCTAGTCCCAGATTCATTGAGATTCTGACTGCTTGTAGGAAAATAGTATTTTGGTTAGGGGCGCTGGACCGATCTGCAACAATCAACGCCCCCGTGCGTTAAAGCTACAGAGCGGCAGCAAGGTCGCCGGCGATCTTCGTGAAAACTGCCGCGAGATTTGTTCCGACCGACGTAATGCTTATGATAATGGCTACGGCAATTAGCGCAGCGATAAGGCCATATTCGATCGCCGTTACGCCTTCTTCATCCTTAACGAACTTCTTGATCATTTCCATCATGGTCCTCTCCTTCATCTAGGAAAAAACGCCGGATCTTCCGGCAACCAACCGGAGCGGAAAGCCCGCTCCGGAAAATTTCTGGGAGTTGTCGACCTCCCATTGAAATAGCTGCTCGTTCAGGCTGCCGCTGAAACTTTGCCCGCGACGTCGCGGAAAAGCGTCTCGATGCTGTCGCCCAAGGAGCCGATCGAAATCACTATCGCGCCAAAAATAAGCGCTGCGAGCAGTGCGTATTCAATCGATGTGACACCGTCTTGATCAGCAAGAAAGCCTTTTAACAGCTCGAAAATTTGCTCGTCCTTCATCGCTTTCTTCTCCTGCCGCTTGAGTTCAGGTTAAGCGATGATGGCTTCACATACATCGGCAATTACGCTCGGTTTTGTTAGTCGTATGCGACGACTGTAGCTGTGACATTTGTCATGTATTCAAACGTCGAGAGACGCTTGCCATTCAGTTGAGGATCAGAACACGAAAGGAATCAGCCGCCACCTCACACGATCTTGATATGAGCGGTATTCGGCTGTCTGCCTGAGATGCCGCTCCTCGAAATAAATGCGAGCAACGAGCAGGCTAAAGCTGGCGAGTAGGATTGCCAGATTGAGTGGCGTAAAATTCGCGGCTAGATAGCACGAGAACGTGATTAGATAACTGAAATAGATCGGATGCCGAATAAACCTATACATCCCTGTCGTCTTGAGCGTGCGTAGGGCGGGGACGAGAGCGAGGCTGCGATTCAACGATAGAACGCCCGCGATCTGTAGAGCCGATCCGAGTATCAGGCCCCATTCAGCGACGGGCGCGGCCTCCGCGGTCGGTCGCAAAAGCAGGGGAAGGAAGGTGGCGGCGATCGCGACGATCCATTCCATAGGTTTTGCGGAAAGAGTTCTCGCCGGGCTGCGAATCAGAAAAAGTACTGCGATTACAGTCTCGGCGATCGCGAACATCACGAGACTCGCCTTACCGGACGTCCCATAGGTCGAAACGTGGGCTGCCGCGAACAGCAACCACAGCGCCGAAAGCAGTATTCCAGTTAGAAGTTGCATTCCCGGCGTCGCGAGAAGTTTTTCGATCGTGGTCATCCAAGAGATCTCTGCAAGTTGGTGGGGCTCTTTCGAGCCGATCTTCCGCGCTTCTTGTTGGAGGGCGCCTTCGATATTTGGGAAGCCACGTTGCAGGGTGTCAGCCCGTTGCCGGACTTGCACTCAGCACCGCGAATACGTCCCGCACGTCTCCCGCACCGACCCGGTCGATTCCCAGCCGGCCATTTCGGCGCAATCGAAATCGTCGATTTCCGCCCGGCGGCGGCGGAACGGCACGCGCAGCAGGAACATCACCGCGATGACGATCTCGGCTAGGCTGAACAGCAGCACCGCGGTGATGCCGGTCTCGGCGAAGGTCGCGAGGTGCGAGATCGCGATCAGCAACAGCACGACCGACAGCAGCGCGCCGAACGTCGATTGCAGGGATCGCGACAGGCGCGAACATTTGACTCGGGGCATCGGGCATCTCCTTGCGTCGTTTTTGTGCGGACAATCATCCGACCGGAATCGGCTGCTCGAACGACCCGGCGTTAACCGGTTTGTCGTCGGCGAGGACTGTTTCGTGGATCTGTAACGAATTGCGCAGCAACGGAACCATGTTGCGGCCCTCCTACGTCGCCGGCATCCGCCGATGCGACTAAGCCGGCTGATCGGGTTCGACTGGGGCGGCTGTGACAATTGTCATGCCTCGCGCGGCGCCGGGCGGACCGCGGCGGCGTCGATCGCGGCGATCAACTCGCCGCCGGGAGCGGTCTTCGACACGAAGCCGGCCGCGCCGAGCCGCAGCGCGCGCAGGCGCACGCGGGGATCGGTTGCGCAGGTGAACACGACGATGGCGGCGTCGCAGCAGGTGTGGAACGGGGGAATCAGGTCGAGACCGTCGTCGCCGCCGAGTTCGACGTCGAGGACGATGACGTTCGGGCGGGCGGTACGCGCGAGCACGAGCGCATCGGTGCGACACCGTGCCTGGCCGACGATGTGCATGCGGGGCGATTCGCTGCCGACGAGCGCGGCGACGCCGGAGAGGATCGCGCGATGATCGTCGACGATCAGGATCCCGATCGGTGAGGCCGAAACGCTCGACAAGATCACGTGCTCCCGCGTGCGGCGGCAGCCGCGATGAGCCGAAGATACTGGTGCCCTATTAAGTTGCACATGGGAAAACTCGCCCGCAACGGACGTGACAACGCGACCGGTCGGGCGGCGCGGGTGGCGCGGCGCCGGGTTCCGGACGTGGGTGCGAGCCATCGCGGCACCTGCGATGGCACCGCCAGCGCGAGCCCTTTGGGCTTTGCGCAGGAACGGCTTTTCGCCGCCCTGCCACCGCCCTTCGACAGGTCAGTTCTGAGCCCGTCGCCCAAGCTCAGGACGGGCTTGGCGACGGGTTCAGCGCAAACGGTTGTAACGGTTGTAACGGTTTGCCGGATTGACCGGGCGGCGTGATTGGCGCGCACGGAGCGCCGTCCGGGAGAAGACGACCGCCGTGGCCATGACAGTTCGACCACGGGCACGCGGTGAATCGAGGGACTTTTCGCCCGTTTTAGCTGAAAGGGGCGCGAATCGGCCGTCCGGAACGCCGGCGCGTCACGCATGCGCCCGTCGCCGTCCCGTGACGCTTGTCATGCGCCGTCGAGCGCTTTTGACCATGGCAAGCAGGGCCGCGCGAAGGTACGTTCGCGTCTGTCATCGTCGACGCGTGGGCAATCTGCCGCCGCGTTTCCCGCTTCCAGGCACGGAGAACAATGATGAAACGGGTTTACGTCCTTCTGATCCCGGCGGCACTGGCCGTCGTCGGCTGCGCGTCGCCGGTGCCGGTCGCAGAGAACTTTTCGCTGTCGGACCAGGAAATCGCGCGCAGCGCTCGGCACTGGGACGTTGTCGCAGACGACGTCGTCGAGCAAACGATCGACACGCTCGAAGACGAGGAGACGCTGAAGGGCCGGCCTCTGTACGTTTCCGCGTCGGCGCAGCGCTCCGCGTTCAACAACGCATTTCGGGAGTTCCTCATCACGCGGCTCGTCGCCGAGGGCAGGGCGGTCGACGTCTGCCGTGCAGCGCCCGAGAAGAAGGAGGGCTTCACCGCCGAGGGAGCGCAGATCGAGGTTACGTACGACACGCAGGTCGTGCGGCACGGCGCCGATCTGAGCGCCTATGGCAACGAGCCGCGCAAGTTCACCTGGCTCGCGGCGGGCGTACTGGCCGCGCACCAGCTGTCCGAGGTCCATCTCTCGACCGCCACCGGAGGCGCGGCAGCCTTTGCAGGAGCGGCGTTCATCGATTGGTGGCTAGGGCGTTCGTCTGCGGCGACCCGGACGGAGATCGTCGTGACGACGACGATCTCCGAGAACAATCGATTCGTGATGCGCCGGAGCGACATCTACTACGTGCCGGACGGCGACGCGAGTCTGTACTCGTCCCGGGGCTGGAAGACGGCCTCGAACTGCCCCGGCGAGACGACGACGGCAAGCGGGAATGCGCAAACCGAGGACGACATCGAGAACGCGCGCATGGCGCTGGTCGAGCGGGAGATGTGGCGCATCAATCCGGAATGGCGGGGGCGGGGGTACGCGTACTGATCGCGCCAGGCGTTCCGAAAAAAGGGCCGGGCGCGCCAACAACGCGTCCGCCCCTTGATCGGGTGTCTGCAGAGCCGCGGCGAACGGCGGCGTCGAGCGCCGGCGGCGATCGACCTACTGCTTGACCGGTCCGATCCCGTGTTCCTTCGCGTAGACGTACAGTTCGAGCCGGCCGCGCAGTTCGAGCTTGTGGTAGATCACCGTGAGGTGGTTGCGCAGCGTGTGTTCGCTGATGCCGAGGCTTTCGGCGAGGATCAGGCTCTTCGCGCCCTTGTGGCGGACCACGGTCGCGATGACTTCGAGTTCCTTCGGCGTGAGGCTCGAGATCTTCGCGGTGTGCTCGTCGGGGGGTGGATGACCGCCCTTGAGCATGTCCATGATGTCGCCGATCAGCGCGCGGTTGACCCAGACGTCGCCCTCGTGGACTTTCTCGATCGCGCGTAGCAGCACGTCGACCGCCTCTTCCTTCTTGACGACGCCCCGCGCGCCGGCGAGCACTGCGCGGCGGTGTGCCTCGGCGTCGCGGGCGCCGGTGAGCACGAGGATGCGCGCGGGCAGCGCCTGCTGCAGCGACGCGAGCGACATGCTCGAATCGAAGCCGCCTAAGTCTAGGTCGAGCACGAGGACGTCGGCGTCGCGGCTATCGGGCGAGGCGAGCAGTTCCTCGATGCTGGTCGCGCTGCCGACGAGCTGCATGCGGTCGCCAGCGCTTTCGATGAGCCTTTCGATGCCCCACAGTAGCGTGCGGTGGTCATCGACGAGAAACACTCTGATCGGGCTTTCGGTCGTTATTATCATGGTCCGATTCTCTCGGGGTCTTGGGGATGGAGATCATTAGATCAGTGACTCCGGGGGTGTATAGGTCGACTACCGCACGGCCGCCGATCGATTCCGCCCGCTCGGCGATCGAGCGGGGGACGAAGGGCGCGGGGGGCGCCGACGGGTCGTGGCTGTTCGTGACATGGAGCACGTATTGCGCGCCGCATTCGCCGACGTGGATGTCGGCGTGCATGGCAGCCGTGTGGCGGCGGATGTTGGTCAGTGCCTCGCTCACCATCGGGTAGATTTCCGCGGTGAGCCGCCGTCCGGCGTGCAGGTCGTCGTCGCACTGTACCGTGACGTCGAGGCCGAAGAGCTCGCCGAAGCGCCGCGCCTGGCGCCGCAGCGCCGGGACCAGCGCGTTGTCGGCGCCGCCGCCGTCGCAGCGCATGCCGCTGACGAGTTCGCGCAGCTGGTGCAGTTCGGCAACGGCGACATCCTGCAGCGCGTGAATGTCGCGATACAGCGGATTGTCGAGCGCGGCCTTGCGGGCGAGCGCTTCGATCCCGTATTTCAATCCCAGGTAGGGCTGGACCGCGCTGTCGTGAAGATCGCGCCCGATCCGGGCGCGCTCGGTCGCGATGGCCTCTTCGGCGAGGCGTTCGAGGAGCGCGGCGTTCTCGATGACCGGGCCGAGCTGCTCCATGACGCCGGCGAGGACTTCGGCGCTGCGCGGGCCGAAGCGCCGCCGGCCGGATTCGAACACGAGCCGGCACGGATACGGCGACCGGCGGCACAGCGGCACCGCGACGAGCGAGCGTGCGTCGAGCGCGTCCGCGAGATCCTGCATGACCTGCCGGCCCGCGTTCGTCGGCTGCTGGTTGCCGACCTGGAAGCCGCTCCGGTAGCGGACGGGAATGCGGCCGAAGAGGTGCGCGACGTGGTGCACGCTCGCGATGTCCGGCGGGAGGTTCGCGAGCGCGTCGCGCAGCGTCGTGCCGAGCGCGCCCGACAGCTCGCGCACGCGCCCCGCGGCATCGCAACGGAACACGCGCGGCTCGCCGTCCGCGAGCCACACGAGGAGCACGCCGAGTTCGGCGTCGCAGTGCCGCGCCAGCGACTGCAGCAGGATTTCGGCGATGCGCCTGACGCCCAGCCGCGGGTCGGCCTGCTCGAGAAGCCGTTCGACGATTGCGTGCTGCTCGCTGCGCCGCGTGCCGGCGCGCGCGAGTCCGGCGACCAGCGGGCCGATCAGCAGGAGGGCCAGCGGGTGCAGGATCGCGGGGTGGGACAGCGCGTCGAGCTGCTGGCCCTGGATCACCGCCAGGCCGCCGGCGGCGACCGCGGCGACGACCGAGACCTGGACGCCGGCGGCGAAGCCGTACGTCAGCGCGGCGAGCAGCACCGGAAAGAACAGCAGCAGCACGAAGAGGTTTGCCTGCGGTCCGGCGAGCCACGCGAGAGTCAGGATCGCCGCGACGTCGCCCCACACCGGCATGCGGCCGGATGCGACGGGGCGATTCGCGATCTCCATCGCCCACAGGCCCACCGCGTACGCGGCGTACACGAGCGCGGCGGCGACGATCAGCGGAACGGAAGAAAGCGGGCGGGACGCGGCTTCGGCCAGCGCGAGGAGGGCGACGAGAACGCGGAAATTCGCGAGAACGCGCCGCAGGTCTCCACTGCCATCGATCGGGGGACGCGCGCCCCCGTTCGCTCGAGACAGACGGGCCGCGCCGGTGTTTCCGTTCATCTCCGTGAAGTCCTCCCTGATGGCCGCGGATTCGCCACGTGTTCATCACGTGTTCGTCACGTACTCGCCGCCGATGCCGGCTTTTTTCAGCCGATCGTGCTATATGCTCTTCATCTTAGCGTCAATGCTGCATGGGCACAAAGTTACATTCTGCACAACTCAGTTACTAATGCGCACGCAGGGAATCCTGTCGGGATCGCGTCGTCAAACGCGTCGTGTCCGGACCAAGGAGATGGCGATGAACGCGACGCGTACCGAAACCGATTCGATGGGCCCGGTCGAGGTCGCGGCCGACCGCTACTGGGGCGCGCAGACCGAACGGTCCGTCGCGAATTTTCCGATCGGCATCGGGCGCTTCCGCTGGGGGCGGCCGATGATCCGCGCGCTCGGCATCCTGAAGAAGGCCGCCGCGCAGGCGAACACCGAGCTCGGCGAGCTGCCGGCGGAAATCGCCGACCTGATCGACCGCGCGGCGGACGAAGTGATCGACGGCAGCCTCGATGCGCATTTCCCGCTCGTCGTGTTCCAGACGGGCTCGGGCACGCAGTCGAACATGAACGCGAACGAGGTCATCGCGAACCGCGCGATCGAGCTCGCAGGCGGCGAGCTCGGTTCGAAGCGGCCGGTGCATCCGAACGATCACGTCAATCGCGGCCAGTCGTCGAACGACACTTTCCCGACCGCGATGCACATCGCCGTCGTCGAGGAACTGCAGCAGCGGCTGTTGCCGGCGGTCGGGCGGCTGCGCGAGACGCTCGCGGACAAGGCGAAGGCGTTCGCCGACGTCGTCAAGACCGGCCGCACGCATCTGCAGGACGCGACGCCGGTGACGCTCGGACAGGAGATCGGGGCGTGGGTCGCGCAGATCGATTTCGGCGTCGCGGCGGTCGAGGCGAGCCTGCCCGGACTGTTCGATCTCGCGATCGGCGGCACCGCCGTCGGCACCGGGCTGAACGCGCATGCGCGATTCGGTGATCGGGCCGCGGAGCGCATTTCGGCCCTCACCGGACAGCCTTTCCGCAGCGCGCCGGACCGCTTCTTCGCGCTCGCCGCGCACGACGCGCTGGTGCAGTCGTCGGCGGCGATGCGCACGCTCGCGGGCGGCCTGATGAAGATGGCGAACGACGTGCGCTGGCTCGCGAGCGGGCCGCGCTGCGGCATCGGCGAGCTGACGATCCCCGAGAACGAACCGGGCTCGTCGATCATGCCCGGCAAGGTGAACCCGACGCAGTGCGAGGCGCTGACGATGGTCTGCGTGCAGGTGTTCGGCAACGACGCCGCGGTCGCGTTCGCGGGCACGCAGGGCAACTTTCAGCTGAACGTGTACAAGCCGGTCATGGCGCACAACGTGCTGGAAAGCATCGCGCTCCTCGCCGAAGCCTGCGACGCGTTCGAGGCGCATTGCGCACGGGGACTCCTGCCGAACCTGCCGCGAATCCGCGAGAACCTCGAGAAGAACCTGATGCTCGTGACCGCGCTGAACCGCCACATCGGCTACGACCGCGCCGCCGAGATCGCGAAGAAGGCGCACAAGGAAGGCCTGTCGCTGCGCGAGGCCGCGCTGGCGTCCGGCTACGTCGATGCCGACGAGTTCGAGCTGTGGGTGAACCCGGAGGCGATGACGCGGCCGGGAACGTAATGCGGCCCTGAGGCGGGCGACGTCGGACATCGCTGCGCTCAGTCCGACCTACGCATGCGGAGTCGATGTCTCGTAGGTCGGCGTGAGCCGCAGGCGAAGGCCGACGCGGGGCGAAGGTCCCGCGAGAAGCCGGTGTCAGGCGCTTCTGCTCTTCGCCTTCGCGATTCTCGCCAGCGCGGCGCGTCCACTGTTGATGTGCGCGCGCATCAGGAGTTCGGCGCGTTGCTCGTCGCGGCCGGCGAGGGCGGCGAGGAGGTCGCGGTGTTCGGCGAGCGACTGTTCGAGGCGGCCTTCGCCGAACAGCGAGTGGTGACGGGAAAGCTTGATGACCTTGCGCAAGTCCTCGATCACCTGCAGCAGCCAGCGGTTGTCGGCGATTTCCTGGAGCGTGTGGTGAAAGGCCTGGTTGGCTTCGAAAAAGCCGTCGATGTCACCGCTGCCGGCCGCCTTCTCGAGTTTCGCATGGACGTCGCGCAGGCGCAGGAGGTCCGCGTCGGTGGCCTTGCGCGCGCTGAGCTGGGCGCACTGGCCTTCGAGCAGCGCCATGACGTTGAAGATTTCGTCGAGGTCGCGCTCGGAAATCTCGGTCACGTAGCAGCCGCGCCGCGGCTTCAGCGTGACGAGGCCTTCGGATGCGAGGACTTTCAGCGCCTCGCGCAGCGGCGTCCGCGAGATGCCGTAGTCGTCGGCGAGCGCCTGTTCGTCCACCCAGCTGCCGGGCGGAAGTTCATGCGAGAAGATGCGCTCACGCAACCTCTCTGCGACCTCCTGATAGAGGGCGAGCGGGGCGATACGGATGGCTGTCATGGGGCAGTTTCGAGTCGAGAGGGCTGCTCATCCGACGGGATCCCGCGCGGAGTTGCATACATAATTATGGATAAAGTATTATTCCCCCGCTGCCACAAGTCAACTTCCAATGCACGGCGCGGAAGGGAGGTCGCCGGCCCGGGAAGCGTCCGGGCCGGCGACGATGGAGAGGGCGCCGCGCCGCGCGTCGGAGCGCCGGCGGCCGTCCGTGGCGATTGCTGCGGACGGCCTCGTCGTCGCAGGAATGATTTTTCGAACAGGTTTCAATGCCCCGGGGCAGCGGTCGATCCGGCCCCCGGGCTATGACCGAACATCGTTTCGCCGCCACGGCGGCTCATGAATCAGAGAGAGGGTTTGTCATGTCGAACGCCAAGATGCCGGCGTATCCCCAGCCGGATTTGGACGCCTGGAAGAAGGCCGCGGCGAAGCACGCGCCCGGCGGCGATGTCGAGAAGCTGAACTGGAACACCCCGGAAGGGATCGCGGTGAAGCCGCTGTACACGAAGGCGGACGTCGCGGACCTGCAGCATGCCGACACGCTGCCCGGCTTCGAACCCTTCCTCCGCGGCCCGCAGCCGACGATGTACGCGGTCAAGCCGTGGACGATCCGCCAGTACGCCGGCTTCTCGACCGCCGAGGCGTCGAACGCGTTCTACCGCAAGGCGCTCGCCGCCGGCGGGCAGGGCGTGTCGGTCGCGTTCGACCTCGCGACGCATCGCGGCTACGACTCCGACCATCCGCGCGTGACCGGCGACGTCGGCAAGGCGGGGGTCGCGATCGATTCGGTCGAGGACATGAAGATCCTGTTCGACAACATCCCACTCGACAAGGTGTCGGTGTCGATGACGATGAACGGCGCGGTGCTGCCGATCCTCGCCGGCTACATCGTCGCCGCCGAAGAGCAGGGCGTGCCGCAGGACAAGCTCTCCGGGACCATCCAGAACGACATCCTCAAGGAGTTCATGGTCCGCAACACCTATATTTACCCTCCGACGCCGTCGATGAAGATCATCGCCGACATTTTCAAGTACACGTCGGCGAACATGCCGAAGTTCAACTCGATCTCGATCTCCGGCTATCACATCCAGGAAGCCGGCGCGAACCAGGCGATCGAGCTCGCGTTCACGCTCGCCGACGGCATGGAATACGTGCGCACCGGCATCGCGTCCGGCATGGACGTCGATACGTTTGCCGGCCGGCTGTCGTTCTTCTGGGCGGTCGGCATGAACTTCTACCTCGAGATCGCGAAGATGCGCGCGGCGCGTCTGTTGTGGTGGCGGATCATGAAGCAGTTCGAGCCGAAGAGCGCGAAATCGATGATGCTGCGCACGCACTCGCAGACATCCGGCTGGTCGCTGACCGAGCAGGACCCATACAACAACGTCGTGCGCACGACGATCGAGGCGATGGCGGCGGTGTTCGGCGGCACGCAGTCGCTGCACACCAATGCGCTCGACGAGGCGATCGCGCTGCCGACCGAGTTCTCGGCGCGGATCGCACGCAACACGCAGATCATCATCCAGGAAGAGACGCACATCTGTAACGTCGTCGATCCGTGGGCCGGCTCCTACATGATGGAGAAGCTCACGCAGGACATGGCCGACCAGGCGTGGGCGCTGATCGAGGAAATCGAGGCGCTGGGCGGCATGACGAAAGCCGTCGAGTCGGGCTGGGCGAAGATGAAGGTCGAGGAATGCGCGGCCGAGAAGCAGGCGCGCATCGACTCGGGCAAGGACGTCATCGTCGGCGTGAACAAGTACAAGCTCGCGAAGGAAGACCCGATCGAGATCCTCGACATCGACAACCACGCGGTGCGGGAAGCCCAGATCGCGCGGCTGAACAGGATTCGCTCGACGCGCGACGCGGCCGCGGTGCAGGCGGCGCTCGACGCGCTGACGAAGTGCGCCGAGACCGGCGAAGGCAACCTGCTCGACCTCGCGGTGCAGGCGGTGCGGCTGCGCGCGACGGTCGGCGAAGTGTCGGATGCGCTCGAGAAAGTATTCGGCCGCTTCCGCGCGAATCCGCAGGCGGTGTCGGGCGTATATGGCGCGGTCGTCGAGAACGACGCCGACTGGAAGGCGCTGAAGGCCGACATCGACGCGTTCGTCGCCGAGGAAGGCCGCCGCCCGCGCGTGATGGTCGCGAAGCTCGGCCAGGACGGGCACGACCGCGGCGCGAAAGTCGTCGCGTCGGCGTTCGCCGACCTCGGCTTCGACATCGACATCGGCCCGCTCTTCCAGACGCCGGAAGAGGCCGCGCGCCACGCGGTCGAGAACGACGTCCATGCGATCGGCTGCTCGAGCCTCGCCGCCGGCCATAAGACGCTCGTGCCGCAGATCATCGACGGCCTGAAGAAGCTCGGCGCCGACGACATCGTCGTCTTCGTCGGCGGCGTGATCCCCGCGCAGGACTACGATGCGTTGTATGCGGCCGGCGCGAAGGGCATTTTCGGCCCGGGCACGCCGATCCAGACCGCCGCACGCGAAGTGCTCAAGCAGATCCGCGCAGCGAAGGGAACGGCGTAACGGGCCAGCGGACGTAGGGCGGGAGAAGCGCAGCGTATCCCGCCACGCGGCCGGTTGAGCCCGTTCCCACCATTGGAGTGGCGGGATGCGCTTCGCTTTCCCGCCCTACATGAACCATTCCGCGAAGTGATGCACCCGATCTCTCGATGCCGATGAACAAGCCGGAACATCTGCCCGAACTCGACGCCGTCGACCGCGCCCTCGTCGACGGCGTGCTCGCCGGTCAACTGCGGCCGCTCGCGAAGACGATCACGCTGATCGAGTCGTCGCGCGACGATCACAAGGCACGCGCGCAGCACGTGATCGCGGCGCTGCTGCCGGCGACCGGCAATGCGATCCGGGTCGGCATTTCCGGCGTGCCGGGCGTCGGCAAATCGACCTTCATCGAGGGGTTCGGGCTGTACCTGATCGAGCAGGGCCACCGCGTCGCGGTGCTCGCGGTCGATCCGTCGTCGTCGGTGACGGGCGGCTCGATCCTCGGCGACAAGACGCGGATGGAGCTGCTGTCGCAGAACACCGCGGCGTTCATCCGTCCGAGCCCGTCGGCGGGTTCGCTCGGCGGCGTCGCCGCGAAGACACGCGAGACGATGCTCGTCTGCGAGGCCGCGGGCTTCGACGTCGTTATCGTCGAGACCGTCGGCGTCGGCCAGTCCGAGACCGCGGTCGCCGGCATGACGGACATCTTCTGCCTGCTGCAGCTGCCGAACGCCGGCGACGACCTGCAGGCGATCAAGAAGGGGATCATGGAGATCGCCGACCTGATCGTCATCAACAAGGCCGATATCGACGCGCGCGCGGCGCAGCGGGCGCAGTCGCAGATGAAGGGTGCGCTGATGATGTTCCGCCATGCGTCGCCGAACTGGACGCCGCCGGTGATGACCTTGTCGGCGCTCCAGAAGCAGGGCATTGCGGATTTCTGGGCCGAGGTGAAGCGTTATCGCGACGTGCTGACGCCGACCGGGGAATTCGAGGCGAAACGCCGTCATCAGGCGCTGTCGTGGATGTGGGAGATGATCGACAGCGGGCTGCGCAGCCGTTTTCGCGACAACGCTCGGGTGCGCGCCGATCTCGCGCCGCTGCAGGCCGCGGTCGAGCAGGGCGTGACGACGCCGGCCGCCGCCGCCGCCCGATTGCTCGCCCATTTGAACTGAACTGGATACATCCGTGCCCGGACGCACATCGGTGCGCCCGGGCGATTCGACTAGCCGGACCATTTTTCCACTGCCGGGATGCTTCGCGCGCGGCGGGATCAACAAGGAGGTTTTTCAATGCACAACATCATCCGTCAGCTGGACGAAAAGCGCGCGGCGGCCCGTCTCGGCGGCGGCCAGCGGCGCATCGACGCCCAGCACGCGAAGGGCAAGCTCACGGCGCGCGAGCGCATCGAACTGCTGCTCGACGAAGACTCCTTCGAAGAGTGGGACATGTACAAGGAGCACCGCTGCACCGACTTCGGCATGGGCGCGGAAGCCGTCCCCGGCGACGGTGTCGTGACCGGCTACGGCACGGTCAATGGCCGGCTCGTGTTCGTGTTCTCGCAGGACTTCACGGTGTTCGGCGGCTCGCTGTCCGAGACGCACGCGCAGAAGATCTGCAAGGTGATGGACCACGCGATGAAGGTCGGCGCGCCGGTGATCGGCCTGAACGACTCGGGCGGTGCGCGGATCCAGGAAGGCGTCGATTCGCTCGGCGGTTACGCCGACGTCTTTCAGCGCAACGTGATGGCGTCGGGCGTCGTGCCGCAGATCTCGATGATCTTGGGGCCATGCGCCGGTGGCGCGGTGTATTCGCCGTCGATGACCGACTTCATCTTCATGGTGAAGGACTCGTCGTACATGTTCGTGACCGGTCCGGAAGTCGTGAAGACCGTCACGCACGAGGAAGTCACCTCTGAGGAGCTCGGCGGCGCGGTCACCCACACGACGAAGTCGGGCGTCGCCGACCTCGCGTTCGAGGACGACGTCGAGGCGCTCGCGATGTTGCGCCGTTTCATCGACTTCCTGCCGCTGTCGAACCGCGAGAAGCCGCCGGTCAAGCCGACGCTCGACCCCGCGGACCGCATCGACGAGTCGCTCGACACGCTGGTGCCGGCGAACGCGAACCAGCCGTACGACATGAAGGAGCTGATCACGAAGATCGTCGACGAAGGCGATTTCTTCGAGCTGCAGCCCGACTACGCCAAGAACATCGTCATCGGTTTCGGCCGCATGGAAGGCCAGACGGTCGGCATCGTCGCGAACCAGCCGCTGGTGCTCGCCGGCTGCCTCGACATCAAGAGCTCGATCAAGGCGGCGCGCTTCGTGCGCTTCTGCGACGCGTTCAACATCCCGGTCGTGACCTTCGTCGACGTCCCCGGCTTCATGCCGGGCACCGCGCAGGAATATGGCGGAATCATCAAGCACGGCGCGAAGCTGCTGTACGCGTACGCCGAATGCACGGTGCCGAAAGTCACCCTGATCACGCGCAAGGCCTACGGTGGCGCCTACGACGTCATGTCGTCCAAGCACCTGCGCGGCGACGTGAACCTCGCGTGGCCGAGCGCCGAGATCGCGGTGATGGGCCCGAAGGGCGCCGTCGAGATCATCTTCCGCGACGAGAAGAACGACCCCGAGAAGATCGCGTCGCGCGAAGCCGAGTACAAGGAGAAGTTCGCGAACCCGTTCGTCGCGGCGCACCGCGGCTTCATCGACGACGTGATCATGCCGCACAACACCCGCAAGCGGATCTGCCGCTCGCTGGCGATGCTGCGCGACAAGCAACTCGACAACCCGTGGCGCAAGCACGGCAACATCCCGCTCTAAGCGTCAGGGAGGACACGACAACATGTTCAAGAAGATTCTGATCGCAAACCGCGGCGAAATCGCCTGCCGCGTCATCAAGACCGCCCGCAAGATGGGCATCCAGACGATCGCCGTGTATTCGGAAGCCGACAAGGAAGCGCTCTTCGTCGACCTCGCCGACGAGGCGGTCTGCATCGGGCCGGCCGCGTCGAAAGAGTCGTACCTCGTCATGGACAAGATCATCGCCGCGTGCAAGCAGACCGGCGCCGAGGCGGTGCATCCGGGCTACGGCTTCCTGTCGGAAAACGCCGAGTTCTCGCGCCGCCTCGAAGAGGAAGGCATCAAGTTCATCGGGCCGAAGCACTACTCGGTCGCGAAGATGGGCGACAAGATCGAGTCGAAGAAGCTCGCGATCGAAGCCGGCGTGAACACCATCCCCGGCTACAACGACGCGATTGCCGGCCCGGCCGAGGCGGTCGAGATCGCGAAGAAGATCGGTTACCCGGTGATGATCAAGGCGTCCGCCGGCGGCGGCGGCAAGGGCCTGCGCGTCGCGTACAACGACGAGGAAGCCTTCGAAGGCTTCTCGTCCTGCGTCAATGAAGCGAAGGCCTCGTTCGGCGACGACCGCGTGTTCATCGAGAAGTACGTGCTCGAGCCGCGCCACATCGAGATCCAGGTGCTGGGCGACTCGCACGGCAATTACGTGTACCTGAACGAGCGCGAGTGCTCGATCCAGCGCCGTCACCAGAAGGTCATCGAGGAGGCGCCGAGCCCCTTCCTCGACCCCGAGACGCGCAAGGCGATGGGTGAACAGGCGGTGGCGCTGGCGCGCGCGGTGAATTACGAATCGGCCGGCACGGTGGAGTTCGTGGTCAGCGGCGCGACCAAGGAGTTCTACTTCCTCGAGATGAACACCCGCCTGCAGGTCGAGCATCCGGTCACGGAACTCATCACCGGCCTCGATCTCGTCGAGCAGATGATCCGTGTCGCCAATGGCGAGAAGCTCCCGATCACCCAGGCCGACGTGAAGATCAACGGCTGGTCGATGGAATGCCGCATCAACGCCGAAGATCCGTTCCGCGGCTTCCTGCCCTCGACCGGCCGGCTCGTGAGATTCCAGCCGCCCGCCGAGGTGCCGGGGCAGGTGCGAGTCGACACCGGCGTCTATGAAGGCGGCGAGATCTCGATGTATTACGACTCGATGATCGCCAAGCTGATCACGCACGGTGCGAACCGCGACCAGGCGATCGAGCGGATGCGCGAGGCGCTGAACGCGTTCGTAATCCGCGGCATCAACTCGAACATTCCGTTCCAGGCCGCGCTGATGCAGCATCCGCGCTTCGTGTCGGGCAACTTCAACACCGGCTTCATCGCCGAGGAATTTCCGAAGGGTTTCGACGCGTCGATGGTCCCGCACGACGACCCGGCGCTGTTCATCGCGGTCGCCGCGGCGCTGCATCGCAGCTTCGAAGACCGCGACGCGCAGATCTCGGGCCAGATGCCGGGGCACGAGCGCATCGTCGGCGACGACTACACCGTGATCCGCGGCGACGAGCGCAGCCTCGTCGAGGTGCTGCCGGCGAATGGCGGCTATGACGTGAAGCTCGCCGGCGAGACTTTCGCGTTGCGCACGGACTGGCAGTTCGGCGAGACGCTGATGAACGGCAGCCTGAACGGCAAGCCGTTCATGGTCCAGGTCGCGCGCACCGGTCTGCGCTATCGCCTGTCGCACAACGGCACGCAGGCGGTGCTGCTGGTGATGAGCGCACGCTGGGCGGAGCTGCAGTCGCTGATGCCGACGAAGCTGCCGCCGGATCTGTCGCGTTTCCTTCTGTCGCCGATGCCGGGCCTGCTGCGCGAGATTGCCGTCCGCGTCGGCCAGGAAGTGAAAGCCGGCGAGAAACTCGCGGTCATCGAAGCGATGAAGATGGAAAACGTCCTGAAGGCCGAACAGGACGGCACGGTCAAGAAGATCGTCGCGACCGCCGGCGCGAGCCTCGCGGTCGACGAGGTGATCGTCGAGTTCGAGTAAGGCTGGCAACGGGCCGGACGGGCGTGCAACGCGTCCGTCCCGACTTGATTGGGCTCGCGAAAGCGGGCCCATTTTTCTGGGTGCACGGTATCGACGCCCACGGCGCCTGCCTGCCGCTCATGCCGTGCGAGTGTCACCTCAAGTTGCGGCGCGCACCTGAGGGGGGCGAGTTCCCCCGCCGATCACAAGGAAATTGACTCGCCCGATTTTTCGGGCAGGCCGCTCGAAAACGGGAGGTCGCCCGCCAACGGGCTGCTGAGCATGGCGGCATGCGACGCGCTTTTGTGTCGATATATTTGCGCGAAAATAATTCGTGAGATAGGATGCGACCTCCAAACGGCCATTCGTCATGACGCACGGATGGCCTTCCTGAACGGCAGCACGTCGCATTTCCTTTCCATCGCGACATCCGAACCGCTGCCACGAGACCGAAGTTCGACCGGAACCCTCGCCGGGCTTCCGTCGCCCGGCGCCGCGCGCGATGCTCGAACGACCACTCAGGAGACTACGATGAACGCCAAAGTCCATCCGCTGACCCGCCCGCTCATCCTCGAAGCGTCCTCCCGCTTCGTGCCGAAGCCTTTCAAGGTTTACACCCAGCGCGATCTCGATCAGATCGCGCCGCTCGCGAAACTTCCCGCCGAACAACGCTTCGAGATGAAAGTCGTCTCCTCGGTGCTGCCGTTCCGCGTCAATCAGTACGTGATCGACGAGCTGATCGACTGGAGCCGCGTCCCCGACGACCCGATCTTCCAGCTGACCTTCCCGCAGCGCGGCATGCTCGCGCCGGAGCACTACGAGCGGGTCGCCGCGCTGCTCGCCGACGGCGCCGACAAGACGGCGGTCGAAGCCGCGGTCGCTGCCGTGCGTCACGAATTGAACCCGCACCCCGCCGACCAGATGGAAATGAACATGCCGCGCGACGAGCACGGCAACCGTCTCGAAGGCATGCAGCACAAGTACCGCGAGACAGTGCTGTTCTTCCCGAGCCAGGGCCAGACCTGCCACAGCTATTGCAGCTTCTGCTTCCGATGGGCGCAGTTCGTCGGCGACAAGGAACTGAAGATCGCGTCGTCGGAAGCCGGCACGCTGCACGCTTACCTGCGCGCGCACCCGGAAGTCACCGACGTGCTGTTCACCGGCGGCGACCCGATGGTGATGAAGACGCGGCATCTGCGCGAATATCTCGAGCCGCTGCTCGCGCCGGAGTTCGAACATGTCCGGACGATCCGCATCGGCACAAAGGCGCTCAGCTTCTGGCCGTTCCGTTTCCTCGGCGCCGAGGATGCCGAGGAGCTGATGATGCTGCTCGAGCGGCTCGTCGCGGGCGGCAAGCACGTCGCGCTGATGGCCCACTACAACCACTGGAAGGAACTCGAGACCGGCCCCGCGCAGGCGGCCGTGAAACGGGTGCGCGCGACGGGTGCGGTCATCCGTGGTCAAGGCCCGCTGATCGCGCACATCAACGACGATCCGGCGGTGTGGGCGCGGCTGTGGCAGACGCAGGTGCGCCTCGGCATCGTGCCGTATTACATGTTCGTCGAGCGCGACACCGGCGCGCGCAACTACTTCGAGGTGCCGCTCGTGCGCGCGTGGGAGATCTATCGCGACGCGATGCAGCGGGTGTCGGGACTCGGACGGACCGCGCGCGGGCCGAGCATGAGCGCGAGCCCCGGCAAGGTCGAGATCCAGGGCGTCACCGAAGTCGCCGGCGAGAAGGTGTTCGTGCTGCGCTTCATCCAGGGGCGCAACCCCGACTGGGTGCAGCGGCCGTTCTTCGCGAAGTACGACGAGCAGGCGACCTGGCTGAACCATCTGAAGCCGGCCTTCGGCGACGAAAAGTGGTTCTGGGAGGACGAGTACGCGGCGATGCGCGACGACAGCTGAGGTCCGCCGGGGGCGGCGCCCGCCCGTCGCTCGCGGGGGTGGGCCCGGAGCGGAACTTGCAACGCAGCCCCGTCGCGCGTCCGTCCGTCCCGGCGACCGCGCGAGGGGGCGCGGAAGCACGGGTTGCACGAGATCGGCCGCTTTCGGTTAGGCTCCCGGTCGGAAGGACGACCGCGAACGGGAACCTATCGGGAGAGCGACATGCGATTCGATGACCACCGCGAGAGCGAGAACGTCGAGGATCGGCGCGGCGAGGGCGGGCATCGCTTCAGGCTCGGCGGGCGTGGCGGGCGCATCGGCATCGGCACGATCGTGCTCGCGCTCGTCGCGATGTATTTCGGCATCGACCCGAGCGTCGTGCTCGACACCGCGAGCGTCGTCCGGTCGCCCGCCCCCGAATCCGCCGCGCCGCGCTCGCCGGCCGAAGACGAGCTCGCACGCTTCGCCTCGATGGTGCTCGCCGATACCGAGGACACCTGGGGTCCGATCTTCGAGTCCGCCGGCGGCCAATACCGGGAGCCGCGGATGGTGCTGTTCACGGGGGCCACGCGCAGCGCGTGCGGCGTCGGCCAAGCCGAAATGGGGCCGTTCTACTGCCCGGCCGATCAGAAGGTCTACCTCGACCTGTCGTTCTTCGACGAGTTGCATAGCCGTTTCGCGGCGCCCGGCGACTTCGCGCAGGCGTACGTGATCGCGCACGAAGTCGGTCACCACGTGCAGAACCTGCTCGGGATTTCCGAGCGGGTGCAGCAGGCGCGCGGCCGGGTGTCCGAACGCGAGGCGAACGCGCTGTCGGTTCGGCTCGAACTGCAGGCCGACTGTCTCGCCGGCGTCTGGGGGCATCATGCCGACCGCACGCGGCAGATCCTCGAAACGGGCGACGTCGAGGAGGCGCTGGGCGCCGCGTCGGCGATCGGCGACGACCGGCTGCAGAAAGAGGTGCAGGGGCGGGCCCTCCCCGACAGCTTCACGCACGGCAGCTCCGCCCAGCGCACGCGCTGGTTCCGCACCGGCCTCGAACGGGGCGATCTGCGCGCGTGTGATACCTTCAGCGCCGGGGCGCTGTGAATGCGGACGGGGCGGCAAGCGCTCTAAAAGGCGCCGGCCGCTCGGTCAGCCCGCGAGGCGTGCGAACGCGTCGACGACTTCCGGCGGCGCCTGGACCAGTTCGACGAGTACGCCTTCGCCGCCGATCGGGAACTCGTCGTTGCCCTTCGGGTGCAGGAAGGTGATGTCGAAGCCGGCCGCGCCGCGGCGGATGCCGCCCGGCGCGAAGCGCACGCCCTGAGTGCTGAGCCACTCCACCGCGACCGGCAGGTTGTCGACCCACAGGCCGACGTGGTTCAGCGGCGTCGCGTGCACCGCGGGTTTCTTGTCCGCGTCGAGCGGCTGCATCAGATCGACCTCGACCTTGAACGGTCCGGTGCCCATCGCGCAGATGTCCTCGTCGACGTTCTCGCGCTCGCTGACGAAATTGCCGGTGACTTCCAGTCCGAGCATGTCGACCCACAAGGCCTTGAGCTTTTCCTTGCTCGGGCCCCCGATCGCGATCTGCTGGATGCCGAGGATTTTGAACGGGCGCTGCGCCATGGGTCTCTCCGTTGTTAAGAATTCATAATTATGGCCGGCGAGAAGGACGGAGTCGAGAGCCGGCTGCGAGGAGCCGCAAGCGCGTTTGCAGGCGACCTCGAGCGTCGGTTCCGCGTGGACGGAGGTCGGCGTGAGCGCAGCGAAGGCCGACGCGAACGGCCGAGAACCGGCCTTTGTCGGACATCGCTTCGCTCGGTCCGACCTACGCGGGGGCGCGTGGCCGCGCGAACCGCCGCAGGTCGTCGCGCACAGCGAAGCCCGACGCCGCGCTCGCCGGTCTCACTCCCAGCTGACTTGAGCCGAGAACAGGTAGCCTGCGCCGTACACCGTCTTGATCAGCTTCGGATTGTACGGGTCGTCGTCGAGCTTGCGGCGCAGCCGCGAGATGCGCACGTCGATGCTGCGGTCGAACGGGTCGACGTCGCGTTCGCCGAGCAGCTGCTCGCGGCTCAGGATCTTGTTCGGCCGGCGCAGCAGCGCGAGCAGCAGCACGGCTTCGGCGGCGGAGAGGCCCACTTCGCCGCCGTCGGCGCCGATCAGCGCGTGGCGCGCGCTGTCGAAGCGCCAGTTGCCGAAGACGGCGACGTTGCGCTCGGGGGCGTCGGCTTCGGGTGCGGGCGCGCGCAGGTAGCGGCGCAGGATCGAGCGCACGCGGGCGACGAGCTCGCGCGGTTCGAAGGGTTTGACGATGTAGTCGTCGGCGCCGAGTTCGAGCCCGAGGACGCGGTCGGTGACGTCGTTGCGCCCGGTCAGGATCAGCACCGCGCACGGGCTGCCGTCCTGCAGCTCGCGCACGACCTGCATGCCGTCCATGTCGGGCAGGCCGAGGTCGACGATCACGAGATCCGGCGGGGACTGGCGCGCGCGCGCGAGCAACTCGCGGCCGGTCGCGACATGGTCGGCGCGAAAGCCGTAGCCGGCGAGCGCGCTGCAGATGAGTTTCGCGATGTCCGGCTCGTCCTCGAGCACGAGGATCTGCGGCGGCGGAAGCAGGGTGTCGGTCATCGGTCGGTCGTTGTTCCGGTCGTGGGCGGCGAATCCAGGATCTCCGCGAGCTGCGCGGCGAGCGCGTCCTGCTCGAACGGCTTGCGCAGGATCGGCACGTCGAGTTCAGCGGTGCCGGCGAGCGCATTGTCGCTCGCATAGCCCGTGATCATCAGGATCGGCAGGTCCGGCCGCAATGCCCGCGTGCGCGCGACGAGTTCCCGCCCGCCGATATCGCCCGGCATCACGGTGTCGGTGACAAGGATCGCGATTTCGGGCACCGCTTCGAGCAGCGTCCAGGCTTCGACGCCGTCGCCGGCTTCGAGGACCGGGTAGCCGAGCGCGGTGAGCTGCAGTCGGATGACGCGCCGCACTTCGGGCTCGTCCTCGACGAGGAGCACCGGCCCGGCGGTCGCGCGCACCCTGCCGGCGGCGGCCTTCTCGCTGCCCTCCGACGTAGCGGCGGGAGGCGCCGCGCGCGGCAGCACGAAGGTCACGGTCGTGCCGGCGCCCTTCGCGCTGCGGATGCGGATGTTGCCGCCCGACTGGCGGACGAAGCCGTACACCATCGCGAGCCCGAGCCCGCTGCCTTGGCCGAACGGCTTCGTCGTGAAGAACGGTTCGAACAGGCGCGGCAGCAGTTCGGGGTCGATGCCGCTGCCGGTGTCCGCGACGTCGATCTGCACGTAGTCGCCGACCGGCAGTTCGGTGCGCGCGGACTGGGCGGCGGAAATCCGACGCTCGCGGATCGCGATCGTCAGCTCGCCGCCGTTCGGCATCGCGTCGCGCGCGTTCAGCGCGAGGTTCAGCAGCGCGTTCTCGAGTTGGTGCGGATCGACGAAGGCGTGCAGCGGCGACGGCGGCAGTCGCGTCGCGAGGCGGATGTTCTCGGTCAGTGACCGCGACAGCAGCTGCGCCATGTTCAGCACCAGTGCGCCGACCTCGACCGCGACCGGTTCCAGCCCCTGGCCACGCGAGAACGTCAGCAGACGCTTGATGAGGTCGGCGCCGCGGCGCGCGGCATGCAGCGCCGGGTCGAGGTGCTCGGCGCGGTCGACGCCGGCCGGCAGCTTTTGCTGCAGCGCCGTAAGGTTGCCGATGATGATCGTCAGCAGATTGTTGAAGTCGTGCGCGAGCCCGCCGGTGAGCTGGCCGACCGCTTCCATCTTCTGCGCCTGTATGAGCGCCGCCTCGCTCGCTTTCTGTTCGGTGATGTCGGTCGACAGCACGAAGTAGCCGACGACTTCGCGCTCCGTGGACACTTCCGGCACGATCACGCTGCGCGCATGGACGCGCCGGCCGTTGTCGAGCTTGCGCGAATATTCATAGCTGACGCGCTCGCCGGTCACCGCGACCTTCAGCTGGTCGATGACGAGCGGATACAGCTCGGCGCCGAACACTTCGGTGATGCTGCGCCCGACGATCGTGTCCTTCGTCAGGCCGAACCATTCCGCATAGCCACGGTTCGCGAACTGGTAGATCTCGTCGCGGCCGACGTACGCGATCAGCGCCGGAATCGAATCGATGATCAGCTTCAGCCGTTCCTCGCTGCGCCGTAGCGCGCCGGCGATCTCGTCGATTTCCGCGTTCGCGTGTGCGAGGCGGATGTTCGCGCTCTCGAGTTCGACGGTCCGCGCGCGGACCCGTGCTTCGAGTTCGGCGTTCTGCCGCTCGATGACGGCTTCGTAGCGGCGCTGCTCGGTGATGTCGGTCCACAGCGACACGAAACCGAGGTTCGGGATCGGCACGCCGCGGATCGCGAGGATCTTGCCGTTCGGGCGCTCGCGCTCGGCGTAGTGTGGCAGGAACGCGCGCGCCGCCGCCATGCGCTCGGCAACGAGCTTTTCGACGTCGCCGTCGCCGTATTCGCCGCGCTCGGCGTTGAAGCGCGCGAAGTCCTCGAACGGCGTGCCGACGCGCACCATCTTCTCGGGAAAATCCAGCAGGCGCAGCATCGCCTTGTTCCACGTGACGAGCTTCGGCGTCGCATCGAACACTGCGATCGCTTGGTCGAGCAGGTCCAGCCCCGCGAGCAGCAGGTCGTAGCGCCGAAGCTCCTGGGACGATGGCTTCGGCGACGGCAGTGCCGACTTCGAAGGGGGCGGTGTCGGGGTGTTGCGCAGCATTGGGCGGGCATCCTCCGGGGTTCGGTGCGGTGGTAGCGCCCGGCCATTCTAGCCACCTGCGTCGGCGCAGAGGCGCCGACTACCTCACGCGGCGCGGCGCGGGGGACACGGGTGCCGGGGTGGGCAGGTCCGGCGAGCCGACTTGATTCAGCAACTGCTTCCGGAATCGCTCCGGCGACACCCCGGTCCAGGCGACCACGGCGCGATAGAACGCGGACGTGTCCGCATAGCCGAGTTCGGCGCCGATCTGCGCGACCGGCTGCGCGGTCTTGGTCAGCCGCGCGAGTGCGATGTCGCGGCGCAGCGCGTCCTTGATCGTGCGAAAGCTCGACCCTTCCTCCTCGAGCCGCCGGTGCAGCGTGCGCGGCGACAGGTGCAGGCGGTGCGAGACGGTCTCGAGCGACAAGTTGTCGGGCAGTGCGTCGCGCAGCAGGTCGCGGACGCGATACACCATGTCGCGGTCGCGCCGGTACAGCATCGTGATCTTGCCCGGCGCACCGTCGAGGAAGTCGGCGAGCGCGGCCTCGTCGCGGCGGACCGGCAGGTCGAGCAGGTTGTCGCGCAGCCTCGCGACGAGCGTGCCGGCGTCGAAGAACGAATGCTCCGTATACACCAGCGCGTAGTCGTCGGCGTGCGGCGGGCGAGGGTAGGGGAAATGTACCGAGTCGAGCGCGAGCTCGCGGCTGACGAGCCAGCACGACACCGAGTGGATCAGGCGCAGCAGCCACTCGAACGCGAACACGCGCGCCGGGTCGCCCCGCCGGTCTGCGAGACGGCGGGTCTCGGTGATGCGCAGCTCCGCGCGCTCGTCGCCGTCGCCGCGGCGCACGCCGAACGCGAGGTCGGGCAGCACGATGCGCAGGAAGCGCGCCGCGCGGTCGAGCGCTTCGCCGAGCGTCGCCGCCCCGAGCATGCCGCGGCACAGGAACTCGAAGCTGCCCGAGCGCATCGGCTGCGCGAAGAGTCCGAAGCCCTCGTCGTCCATCTCGCGCCCGATCCGGTTGTAGAGCGCCGCGTAGCGGTCGATCGGAATGCGGCTGGCGGCGTCTGCAAGGTCGATCCCGGTCGCCGCGAGCAACGCCTTCGGATCGCGCCCCTGCCGGAGCATTCCCGACAGCATGCCGGTGACGAAGCCCATCGCGACGGTCGCACGGCGACTGCGGACGGGGCGCGTCGCAGGGGCTGGGAATGCGTCATCGGCGGAGGGCAGGGACATCTTTGTGCGGGGTCTGCAAACGGGGTGCGTTCGACCGAAAGGTTGGCGAATTTTGCACGATCAGCGTCCGGCCGGACAATGGCCATCGCTCCCTCCGGCTCCTAAGATGCCGGACATCAGCGATCATCACGTGGAAATCGACATGACCAACCTCAGCGAAGCCAAGAAGCTCGTCAATTTCAAGCCGAAGAACAAGGTCCGCTTCGTGACCGCCGCGGCGCTGTTCGACGGCCACGACGCGTCGATCAACATCATGCGGCGGATCCTCCAGTCGACCGGCTCCGAAGTCATCCACCTCGGCCACAACCGTTCGGTCGGCGAGATCGTCAACGCGGCGCTGCAGGAAGACGTGCAGGGCATCGCAATCACCAGTTATCAGGGCGGCCACGTCGAGTTCTTCAAGTACATGATCGACCTCCTGAAGGCCAACGGCGGCGAGAACATCAAGGTGTTCGGCGGCGGCGGCGGCGTCATCGTGCCGTCGGAAATCCGCGAGCTGCACGACTACGGCGTCACGCGCGTGTATTCGCCGGAAGACGGCGCGATGCTGGGCCTGCAGGGGATGATCAACGACGTCGTCGAGAAGTCGGACTTCGACCTCACCGCAGTCGCCCCGCAGTCGGCCGACGAAGTCGTCAAGCAGCTGACGACCGGCGAGCGCGCCCCGCGCCAGCGCGCGTTGTCGCACATCATCACCGCGCTCGAGAACGGCGCGTACGGCGACGACGTCAAGAAGGCGCTCGTCGAGGCCGCGGCGAAGCTCAAGACGCCGACGCTCGGCATCACCGGGACCGGCGGCGCGGGCAAGAGCTCGCTGACCGACGAGCTCGTGCGCCGCTTCCGCCTCGACCAGAATGACAAGCTCAAGCTCGCGATCGTGTCGATCGACCCGTCGCGGAAGCGCACCGGCGGCGCGTTGCTCGGCGACCGCATCCGCATGAACGCGATCGAGCACGAGAACATCTTCATGCGCTCGCTGGCGACGCGCGACACCGGCTCGGAGATCTCCGCCGCGCTGCCCGAAGTCATCGCCGCGACGAAGCTCGTCGGCTTCGACCTCGTCGTCGTCGAGACCTCCGGCATCGGCCAGGGCAACGCGGCGATCGTGCCGTTTGTCGACCTGTCGCTCTATGTGATGACGCCCGAATTCGGTGCGGCGAGCCAGCTCGAGAAGATCGACATGCTCGACTTCGCCGACTTCGTCGCGATCAACAAGTTCGACCGCAAGGGCGCTGACGACGCGCTGCGCGACGTGAGGAAGCAGTACCAGAGGAACCGCGAACTCTTCAGCCAGCCGACCGACGCGATGCCGGTGTTCGGCACGATGGCCGCGCGCTTCAACGACGACGGCGTCACCGCGCTGTACCAGGCGATGTTCCCGAAGCTCGTCGAGAAGGGCCTGAAGGCGAAGCTGGGCGCGCTGCCGCTCGTCACGACGAAGGCGTCCTCGCACGGCCGCGCAATCGTCCCGGCCGAGCGCACGCGCTACCTCGCGGAGATCGCCGACACGGTCCGCGACTACCACAAGCACGTCGAGCAGCAGGCGAAGGTCGCGCGCGAGCGCCAGTCGCTGAAGATCGCGAAGGGACTGTTCGAGCAGTGCGGCAAGGACGCGGGCTCGTTCGCCGAACTGATCGACTGGAAGGACGGCGAGCTGACGCCGACGGCGAAGAAGCTGCTCGAGATGTGGCCGAAGACGAAGGAGCTCTACGCCGCCGACGAGTATGTCGTGAAGATCCGCGACAAGGAGATCCGCACCAAGCTGACGTCCGAGTCGCTGTCGGGCAGCAAGATCCGCAAGGTCGCGCTGCCGAACTTCGACGACGACGGCGAGTCGCTGCGCTTCCTGATGAAGGAGAACGTCCCCGGCTCCTTCCCGTACACCGCCGGCGTGTTCGCGTTCAAGCGCGAAGGCGAGGACCCGACGCGGATGTTCGCCGGCGAAGGCGACGCGTTCCGCACGAACCGCCGCTTCAAGAAGGTCTCCGAAGGTATGCCCGCGCACCGCTTGTCGACGGCGTTCGACTCGGTGACGCTGTACGGCTGCGACCCGGACGTGCGCCCGGACATCTATGGCAAGATCGGCAACTCCGGCGTGTCGATCGCGACGCTCGACGACATGAAGGTGCTGTACGACGGCTTCGACCTGTGCGCGCCGACGACCTCGGTGTCGATGACGATCAATGGCCCGGCGCCGATCATCCTCGCGTTCTTCTTCAACACCGCGATGGACCAGCAGGTCGCGAAGTTCCGCGCCGACAACGGCCGCGAGCCGACCGAGACCGAGTTCCAGAAGATTCGCGAATGGACGCTGTCGTCGGTGCGCGGCACCGTGCAGGCCGACATCCTGAAGGAAGACCAGGGCCAGAACACCTGCATCTTCTCGACCGAATTCGCGCTGAAGATGATGGGCGACATCCAGGAGTACTTCGTCCATCACCAGGTGCAGAACTTCTACTCGGTGTCGATCTCCGGCTACCACATCGCCGAAGCCGGCGCGAACCCGATCTCGCAGCTTGCCTTCACGCTGTCGAACGGCTTCACCTACGTCGAGTCGTATCTCGCGCGCGGCATGCACATCGACGACTTCGCGCCCAACCTGTCGTTCTTCTTCTCGAACGGCATGGATCCCGAGTATTCGGTGATCGGCCGCGTCGCCCGTCGCATCTGGGCCGTCGCGATGAAGAACAAGTACGGCGCGAACGAGCGCAGCCAGAAGCTGAAGTACCACGTGCAGACCTCGGGCCGCTCGCTCCACGCCCAGGAGATGGACTTCAACGACATCCGCACGACGCTGCAGGCGCTGATCGCGATCTACGACAACTGCAATTCGCTGCACACCAACGCGTACGACGAGGCGATCACGACGCCGACCGAGGAATCGGTGCGGCGCGCGATGGCGATCCAGCTGATCATCAACCGCGAATGGGGCCTCGCGAAGAACGAGAACCCGAACCAGGGCAGCTTCATCATCGACGAGCTCACCGACCTCGTCGAAGAGGCGGTGCTGAAGGAGTTCGAGGCGATCGCGTCGCGCGGCGGCGTGCTCGGTGCAATGGAGACCGGCTACCAGCGCGGCAAGATCCAGGAGGAATCGCTGTACTACGAGCACAAGAAGCACGACGGCTCGTATCCGATCATCGGCGTGAACACCTTCCTGAACCCGAAGGGCCAGGCGCAGCAGGAGATCGAGCTCGCGCGCTCGACCGAGGAAGAGAAGCAGGGCCAGCTCGCGCGCCTCGCCGACTTCCAGGCGCGCAACGCCGCGGAAGCGCCGAAGTGGCTCGCGAAGCTGCGCCAGACGGTCATCGAGAACGGCAACGTGTTCGAAGTGCTCGTCGACGCCGTGCGCTACTGCTCGCTCGGTCAGATCACCTCGACGCTGTATCAGGTCGGCGGTCAGTACCGGCGCAGCATGTAAGCGCGCGATTCTGCGGGAGACAGAAAACGGCACCTTCGGGTGCCGTTTTTTTGCCGATTCCTTGAAGGTTGCGCTCGCCCTAGCGCAGGTAGGTCACGTGCCGCAGCCGTCGGATGTGGCAGCCGCCAGTATGGGGTGCCGCCGTGCTAGGGGCGCTGCGGGGCCCGAACTGCAAGATTGCCCAGATCGAGGCATCCGGTCCCCATCCGACGGGGGTTTTTGCGCAACCGGTCGATCAGCTCGCGACGGTCGTCGTATCCGCCGGCGGTGCATCCTTGCGCCACGGTGAATGGGCTTCCCAGTCGACGAACTGGTCGACCGGGATCGGGCGGCCGACGAAATGTCCCTGCGCGGTGTCGCAGCCGAGGGCGCGCAGGCCGTCCCATAGCGCCTCGCTTTCGACGCCTTCGGCGATGACGCCGAGGCCGAGGTTGTGGCCGAGCTCGACCGTCGAGCGCACGATGACCGCCGAGCCCGCGTTCGTCAGCATGCTCCCGACGAACGACTGGTCGATCTTCAGCGCGTCGACGGGCAGCTTCTGCAGGTAGCTGAGACTCGAATAGCCGGTGCCGTAATCGTCGATCGAGAGTTCGACGCCGAGCCCCTTGAGTTGGGCGAGTGTCTCGAGTGCGCCGGCCGGGTCTTCCATCAGGGCGCTCTCGGTCAGCTCGAACTGCACCATCTCCGGCGGCATCGCCCAGGTTGCGAACAGGCTCGCGATGCGATCGACGAGGCGCGGATCGCGCAGGTCCTGCGCCGACAGGTTGACCGACAGCGGCTGCCGGATGCCGCTTTCGTACCAGGTGTGGCTCTGCCGGAACGCGGTCTCGAGCACCCAGCGCGTCAGCGGCATGATGAGGCCGGCCCGCTCGGCGAGCGAGATGAATTCGCCGGTTGCGACCATCCCGTGCTGCGGATGCTCCCAGCGCACCAGCGCTTCGGCGCCGCACACCCGTCCGGTCGCGATGGCGACCTTGGGCTGGCAATAGAGCAGCAACTCGTGCTTGTCGATCGCGGTGCGCAGGTCGCTCATCAGCGCGAGGCGCCGCGTGCATTCCTGGTCGACAGTCCCTTTGTAGAGCGCGATCTTCCCGATCGTGTTGCGCGCCTGTCCCGCGGCGATCTTCGCCCGCCGCAGGATCGCGTCCGGCGTGTTGCCGTGCCCCGGAAACATCGCGATGCCGATGAAGGCGTGCGGGTCGACGGTCAGGCTGCCGACAGGCACCGGGTCGCAGACTTCGCGCATCATCCGCTGCGCGAGACGGAGGGCGACCTCGGCGCTCGTTTCCGGCAGCACCAGCGCGAATTCGTCCTCGCCGGCGCGCGCAATCGTCCGGCCCTCGCCCGCGAGTTGCGACAGCCGCTTCGACATCTCGAGCACGAGGAGGTCGGCTTCCTGGTAGCCGAGCGTGTCGCCGATTTCCTGGAAGCGGCCGATCTTGATGATCAGCATCGCCAGCGGGTGGTGCGCCGCCTGAACCGCTTCGATCGAACCGGCCAGCTCCTGCTGCAGCGACGTGCGGTTCGGCAGGTCGGTCAGCGTGTCGAAGTAGGCCATGCGGCGGATCGTTTCTTCCGCCTCCCGGTGACTCGCGCGAACCCTGAGGGTGTCGATCCCGAACGCGAGGTCGTCGGCCATCTCGCCGAGCAGCGCGACTTCGCGCTCGCGGAAAGCGTCGCGCTCGGGCGCGAAGATCGTCAGGTTGCCGACGATCTCGCCGCGGACGATCAGCGGAAACGCGGCCACCGACGCATAACCCCGATCGAGCGCCTCCGTGAGCGGCATCGGCAAGTGCGAAGCGAGGACCGCGCTGACGTCCTGCGCGACGGCGGGCTTTCCGGTTCTTACGGCTTCGGCGGTCGGGCCGCCTTCCTCGTCGGTCCAGTTGTAATGGCCGACTTCGAGAAACCCGGATTCGAACCCGTAGTGGGCGACGGGGCGGATCGTCTTTCGCTCGTCATGCTCGGCAAAGCCGACCCATGCCATGCGGTAGCCCCCGACTTCGACGATCACGCGGCACATTTCGCGCAACAGGCCCTGTTCATCAACTGCCCGCAGCAGCGTGCGATTTCCCGCGCTCAGTGTGCGCAACGCACGTTCCGCATAATCCATCGTTCCCCCTTTTCCTCGAGCGCGGCCGGTTCGAGCCGGCTTCGCGGCGTCCACTCGTGCCCGTACGGCACGATATCTCGTTATCCTTCGCGTCGCGCGGTGAAAACCGTTGAAGAAAGGGGGACAGCGCGAACGGCGCCCTCCTTGAAGTCATCCTAGAGCCCGGCAGTAGGGGGCGCAATGAAGTGCCACCGGGCGCTGCGGCGTGCGTCACGTCTCAAGCGGTGGACCGCGATTTCCAGGCTCCGATCCCGACCGGCACCAGCGACAGCACGATGATCGCGACGATGACGGCGGTGAGGTTCTGCTTGATCCACGGCATGTTGCCGAACCAGTAGCCGGCGAGCGTCAGCGACACCACCCAGGCGAGCGCGCCGATGACGTTGAACAGCGTGAAGCGCGCGTACGTCATGCTGCCGATGCCGGCAACGAACGGCGCGAAGGTCCGGAACAGCGGCAGAAAGCGCGAGATGACGAGCGTCTTGCCGCCGTGTTTCTCGTAGAACGCGTGGGTCTTTTCGAGCGCCGACCGGTTGAAGAGGCGCGACTCTTTCCAGTGGAAGACCCGCGGGCCGAAATAGCGGCCGATCGCGTAGTTGACCGTGTTGCCAAGGACCGCCGCGATCGTCAGGACCGCGATCAGCGTCGCGATGTCCATGCGCCCGATTGCGGCGAGCGCGCCGGCGACGAACAGCAGCGAGTCGCCCGGCAGGAACGGCGTGACGACGAAACCCGTCTCGCTGAAGATCACCGCGAACAGGATCGCGTAGATCCAGATGCCGTACGACTGCACCAGCACTTCGAGATGCCGATCGAGGTGCAGGACGATATCGAGGAAGAGATCGAGAAGTTCCATGGGCGAAAGGCAGTGGGTGACGTCGACAGGGAGCGCGATTTTACCCGACGCCGCGATGCGCCAACCGCCGCCGGCGGGGCGGCCGCAACACTGTTACGAAGCGGTTGGTGGCAAGTGGAACCCCGCACCGCTCGAGCAGCGGGCGAGTTGCTGGTGCTTCAGGGTCCACGCACGCCACGAAGGCACGATTTCGATGACGAATGGGACGAATCGGGGAGCTCGCGACCTCGCGCCGCGGCCGGAAGCGCGAATGCAACAATTGAGTACATTTCCCAAACAGTTGCGCAAACATGGCTTGCGACACTGCGACCCGACAACAGCGCGAAACGGTCCCCGGGACCGACCGACGCCGGGCGCCACGACGCGCCCACCCCCGGCCGCCGATAACGACTACACCGCGGCCGGCCGAGACGACGGAATTGGACCAAAGGAGGAGGTGGGTATGTCCGACAGCGGGCAAACCTCGCAGGCGGCCGCGCTGGACACGTTCCCGCGGCTGCTGATGCATCACGCCGCGGTGCGTTCGACGCGGCCGGCGATGCGCGAGAAGGAATACGGCATCTGGCAGACGTACACGTGGGCCGAGGTCGCGCAGAACGTCCGTGCGATCGCCTGCGGCCTCGCGGAACTCGGCTTCAAGCGCGGCGACCGCCTCGCGATCATCGGCGACAACCGGCCGCGACTGTACTGGTCGGTCGCCGCGTGCCAGTGCCTCGGCGGCATTCCGGTGATGCTGTACCAGGACGCGGTCGCGCAGGAAATGACCTACGTGCTGCAGGACGCCGAGATCCAGTTCGCGATCGTCGAGGACCAGGAGCAGGTCGACAAGCTGCTCGAAGTCCAGTCCGACGTGCCCTTCCTCCGCCACGTGATCTACGACGATGCGCGCGGCCTGCGCCACTACACGCAGACGCTGCTGATGGCGCTCGACGCGCTGCAGGAGACGGGGCGCAGCCACGACCGCAATCATCCGGACTTCCTCGACGCCGAGATCGACAAGGGCGCGCCCGACGACGTGTCGGTGATGCTGTACACCTCGGGCACCACCGGCAAGCCGAAAGGCGTATGCCAGACGCACGGCGCGTTCATCGCCGCGGCGACCGGCGCGATGCAGGTCGACGGGCTCACCGACCGCGAGGACATCCTGTCGTATCTGCCGATGGCGTGGGTCGGCGATCACCTGTTCTCGTTCGCGCAGGCGATGGTCGCGGGCTTCTCGATCAACTGCCCCGAGTCCGGCGAGACGGTGATGACGGACTTGCGCGAGATCGGCCCGACGTATTACTTCGCGCCGCCGCGGGTGTTCGAGAACCTGCTGACGCAGGTGATGATCCGCATGGAGGACGCCGGCGCGGTCAAGCGCGCGCTGTTCCGCTATTTCATGGACGTCGCGCGCCGCTGCGGGGCCGACCTTCTCGACGGCAAGCCGGTGTCGGTCGCGGACCGGCTGCTGTACCGGCTCGGCGACCTCGTCGTCTACGGGCCGCTGAAGAACGTGCTCGGCATGAGCCGCATCCGCGTCGCCTACACCGCGGGCGCCGCGATCGGGCCGGATCTGTTCCGCTTCTACCGCTCGATCGGCGTGAACCTGAAGCAGTTCTACGGCCAGACCGAGACCTGCGCGTACGTTTGCCTGCAGCCGGACGGCCAGATCAAGCTCGACTCGGTCGGCAAGCCGGCGCCGTTCGTCGAGGTGAAGCTCGCCGATAACGGCGAGATCCTCGTCAAGGGGCCGATGCTGCTGAAGGCGTACTACAAGCGCCCGGACGCGACCGCCGAGTCGATCGACGCCGACGGCTACTTCATGACCGGCGACGCGGGCTTCTTCGACGCCGACGGACATCTCAAGATCATCGACCGCGCGAAGGACGTCGGCCGGCTCAATGACGGCTCGATGTTCGCGCCGAACTACATCGAGAACAAGCTGAAGTTCTTCCAGCACATCAAGGAGGCGGTGACGTTCGGCAACGGGCGCGACTTCGTGACCGCGTTCATCAACATCGACCTCGAAGCCGTCGGCAACTGGGCCGAGCGCAAAGGCATGGCGTACTCGGGCTACACCGACCTCGCGGCGCAGCCGGCGGTGTACGAGCTGATCCGCGACTGCGTCGAGAAGGTCAATGCGGATCTCGCGGCCGACCCGAAGATGAGCGGCTCGCAGATCCGGCGCTTCCTGATCCTGCATAAGGAGCTCGACGCCGACGACGGCGAACTCACGCGCACGAGGAAGGTCCGCCGCAACTTCATCGCCGAGCGCTACGACGCGCTGATCGACGCGCTCTTCTCGGACCGCACGAGCCAGCACATCGAGACGGTCGTGAAGTACGAGGACGGTCGCGAAGGCCGCGTCAGTGCCGACCTGCGCATCGAGGATGCGAAGACCTTCGCGCCGCAGGCCGCGAAGCGGGCCGCGTGAGGAGAGGAGCATGATGATGAACGACCTGGCCCCCGGCGCCCAACTCCAGCAAGCGCCGACCGCGACCGAGCGCCGCGTCGGAGAGGTGATCCTCGACCTGCAGAACATCTCGCTGTCGTTCGGCGGTGTGAAGGCGCTGACGAACATCAGCTTCGACATCCGCGAGCACGAGATCCGCTCGATCATCGGCCCGAACGGCGCCGGCAAGAGCTCGATGCTGAACGTCATCAACGGCGTCTACCACCCCCAGGAAGGCCGCATCCTGTTCCGCGGCGAGCCGCGGCAGAAGATGGAGCCGCACGTCGCCGCCGCGCAGGGCATCGCGCGCACCTTCCAGAACATCGCGCTCTTCAAGGGCATGACCGTCATCGACAACATCATGACCGGGCGCAACCTGAAGATGAAATGCGGGCTGTTCGCGCACGCGCTGTTCTGGGGCCGCGCGCAGAAGGAGGAGATCGAGCACCGGCGCAAGGTCGAGGAGGTCATCGACTTCCTCGAGATCCAGAGCATCCGCAAGACGCCGGTCGGGCGCCTGCCGTACGGCCTGCAGAAGCGCGTCGAGCTCGGTCGCGCGCTCGCCGCGGAGCCGTCGCTGCTGCTGCTCGACGAGCCGATGGCCGGCATGAACGTCGAGGAGAAACAGGACATGTGCCGCTTCATCCTCGACGTGAACGACCAGTTCGGCACGACGATCGTGCTGATCGAACACGACATGGGCGTCGTCATGGACATCTCGGACCGCGTCGTCGTGCTCGACTACGGCAAGAAGATCGGCGACGGCGCGCCCGACGAAGTGAAGAACAACCCCGAAGTCATCGCCGCCTATCTGGGCACGTCGCACTAGACGACGCACGAATGACAGGGACGAGGAGACAGGAATGACGTTCTTTTTCGAAGTGCTGATCGGCGGCCTGCTGTCGGGGGTGCTGTACGCGCTGGTCGCCCTCGGCTTCGTGCTGATCTACAAGGCGTCCGGCGTGTTCAACTTCGCGCAGGGCGCGATGGTGTTCTTCGCCGCGCTGACTTTCGTCGGCTTCCGCGAAGTGCTGCCCGGCTGGACCGGGCTGGAGGCTGACGGCAATACCGTGTTCTGGCTCGCGTTCGTGCTCGCGCTCGCGTCGATGATCATGCTCGGGATACTGACCGAGAAGATCGTGCTGCGGCCGCTCGTGAACCAGCCGCCGATCACCTTGTTCATGGCCACGATCGGCCTGACTTTCCTGGTCGAAGGTATCGCGCAGGCGATCTGGGGCGCGAACGTGCGGGGACTGAGCCTCGGTATCGCCGACGAGCCGGTCGAGTGGATCATGGAGAGCGCCGACATCCTCGTGTCGAAGTTCGACCTCTTCGCCGCGGCGCTCGCCGGAGCCTTGGTCGCGTCGCTCGCGCTGCTTTTCCAATACACGAAAGTCGGTCGCGCGCTGCGCGCGGTTGCCGACGACCACCAGGCGGCGCTGTCGATCGGCATCCCGCTGCAGCACATCTGGGCGATCGTCTGGGCGGTGGCGGGTTTCGTCGCGCTCGTCGCCGGCCTGATCTGGGGCGCGAGGAGCGGTGTGCAGTTCGCACTGACCTTCACCGCGCTGAAGGCGCTGCCGGTGCTGATCCTCGGCGGCTTCACGTCGGTGCCGGGCGCGATCGTGGGCGGGCTGATCATCGGCGCATCCGAGAAACTCGCCGAAGTCTATGTCGGCCCCTTCGTCGGCGGCGGCATCGAAGGCTGGTTCCCGTACGTCCTCGCGCTCGGCTTCCTGCTGATCCGCCCCGAAGGTCTCTTCGGCGAGCGCCACATCGACCGCGTCTGACGACCGATACGACGATCCGCGCCGCCGCAAAGACGCGGGCGGCGACGACAAAGACAACGGAGACAACGCATGCTTTACCGCGAAGCGGGCCAGTTCAAGGCCAGTTACCAGGCGGATCAGCAGATCTTCCCGATCCGCCAGGACAAGCTCGGATTCCTCGCGATCCTCGGCTTCTTCTTCCTCGCCGTGCCGGCGCTCGCGAACGAGTACTGGCTGCAGGCGATCCTGATTCCGGTGCTGATCTTCTCGCTGGCCGCGATCGGGCTGAACATCCTCACCGGCTACGCCGGGCAGCTGTCGCTCGGCTCGGCGGCGTTCATGGCGGTCGGCGCGTTCGGCGCGTACAACTTCATGCTGCGTCTCGACGGCATTCCATTCGTCGTCGCGCTGATGGCGGGCGGGCTGTGCGCGGCCTTGGTCGGCGTCGCGTTCGGCCTGCCGAGCCTGCGCATCAAGGGCTTCTACCTCGCGGTCGCGACGCTCGCGGCGCAGTTCTTCATCGTCTGGGCGCTCGTGAAGTTCCCGTGGTTCTCGAACCACTCGTCGTCGGGCGTCATCACCGCGCAGCAGGTCGAGATCCTCGGCTTCGTG
>NZ_JAKFEF010000051.1:0-48373 GCF_036675785.1 Aromatoleum sp. | reverse complement strand
GTCGAACTCGGCCGTGGTGGCGAGCGCGCGGTGATCCGGCTCGACCCGCCAATGATGGGTCGCATCGAGATCGTGATCCGTCACGACGGCGGATCGCTGCAGGTGCACTTGACCGCGACGCACGGCGAGGTGCTGCGTCAGCTGCAGGGCATCGGCGAGACGCTGCGTCAGGACCTCGTGCAGCGTCACTTCGGCGACGTCTCGGTCGCGGTGTTCGACGCCTCGCAGGACGGCGGCGGGCGAGCGCGACGCCAGCGCGGCGACGAGGCGGAGCGCGAGCCTGGGCGCGCGCTCGGCGACGACGCGACGCGCACCTTCGCACTGGATTCGGATCGGGAGTAAGGGGATATGAAGAAGGCGAAACGAATCGCCGTGGTGCTCGCGGGCGCGCTGCTGATGGCCGCGGCCGGCGCGGGCGGCGCATGGTGGCTGCTGAAGTCGTCCGTGCCGGCGCTGTCGGCCGAGGGGGCCGAGGAGCCGGTGCGTGACGCGCACGAGTACAAGTACCTGGATCTCGAGAAGGTCGTCGTCATGCTGCGCGGCAGCGCCGGTGAGCCGCTGTCGCACTACATGGCGATGGACCTTGTGTTCAAGACGCCAATCGAGCACGAGAAGCTCGTCCGCCAGCACCTGCCGCTGCTGCGCACCATCGCGGTGAAGGTGATGTCGGCCTACACCATGGAGAAGGCGACGCTGATGTCCGTCGAGCAGTTCGCCGCCGACATCAACGCTGCGTACGTCGCGAGCTACGCGGCCGAACGCGCATCGATGCCGTTCGCCGAGGCGATGATCGGCAAGTTGATCATCGAGTGATCATGGATCTGCAGACGGGCTACGCCGAAGTCCAGCAAGCGGCAATCGGGCTGCACGCGGCCGACGAGCAGCGCCACCTGCTCGCGTACGTGCCGCTCGTCAAGCGGATCGTGCGCCAGCTCGGGGCGCAGTGCGGCGGCGCGATCGACCGCGAGGACATGGAGCAGATCGGCCTCGTCGGCCTGCTCGACGCGCTGCGCCGCTACGGCGTGCCCGACGAGCGCTTCGGCGCGTACGCGGCGACGCGCGTGCGCGGCGCGATCCTCGACGAGCTGCGCCGCCAGGACTGGCGTCCGCGCGCGGTGCGCCAGCAAAGCCACAGGAATCGCGACGCGGTGCGCGAGCTCACGCGCCGGCTCGGGCGCGAACCGGCCGAGGCCGAGATCATGCAGGCGCTCGGCATGAGCGCGGAGGCGTACCAGGCGTACCAGCTCGCCGAGAACGCCGAGTTGCTCGCGAGCTTCGACGAGCTCGTGCAGGAGATCGGCAACATCGCGTCCGACACGCCGACGCCCGAAACGCTGTTCGTGCGCCGGCGCACGATCGAGCAGGCGCTCGTCGCGCTCGACGAACGCGAGCAGCGCGTCGTGCAGCTGTACTACGAGTTCGAGCTGAGCCTAGCCGAGATCGCGGCCGTCCTCGGACTCACCGAGGCGCGCGTGTGCCAGATCAACAAGGGAGCGCTGCGCAAGATGAACGCGCTCCTGCGGAACGCCTGAAGGACCCGGAGCATGCAACAAATCCTCGGTATTGCGATCGTTCTCGGCTGCGTGTTCGGCGGCTTCATGCTGATGGGCGGCACCTTCGAAGTCATCTGGGAGCCGGTCGAGCTGATGATCATCGCCGGCGCGGGCCTCGGGGCGATCGTGCTCGGCAACCCGCGCCACGTGTTGAACGAGATGGTGATCCAGCTTCGCAAGGTCGTACTGCGCAAGCGCCAGAGCTCGGAGTTCCAGCGCCAGCTGCTGCTGTTGATGTACGAGCTCCTGCGCACCGCCGGCGGCGGCCTCAAGGCGCTCGACTCGCACGTCGAGGAGCCGCACGCCAGCCCGCTGTTCCAGCGTTATCCGTTCGTGCTCGACGAGCCGAAGCTGCTCGCATTCATCGTCGACAACTTCCGCCTGATGGCGATGGGCAAGATCAGTGGGCACGAGCTCGAAGGCGTGCTCGAGCAGGAGCTCGAAGCGATTCACGAAGAGCTCAATCAGCCTTCGCGCTCGCTGCACCGGATCGCCGAGGCGATGCCCGGCTTCGGCATCCTCGCCGCGGTGCTCGGCATCGTCATGGCGATGAACTCGGTCGGCGACGGCATCGGGGCCGCGGATATTGCGTCCAAGGTCGCCGCGGCGATGATCGGCACGTTCATCGGCATCTTCTTCTGCTACGGCGTGCTCGACCCGATCAGCAACGTCATGAAGCAGATCGTCAAGCAGGAGATGTCGAACCTGGAATGCGTCAAGGTCGTCATCGTCACGCACGTCTCCGGCAAGCCCGCGCTGCTCGCGATCGACGCCGGCCGCCGTCTGGTGCAGCTCAACATCAAGCCGAGTTTCGCGCAGCTCGAGGCGTGGATCGACGCGCTGCAGCAGCAGGGGGCGTGACGCCATGGCATCGGCACTCGGCAAGAACGCGAAGGACCACGACGCCGTCGTCAAGCGCGTATCGCGCAAGCACGACCAGGACGACCAAGGCGGCAGCTGGAAGGTCGCGTTCGCCGACTTCTGCCTCGCGCTGATGTGCCTGTTCCTAGTGCTGTGGGTGCTCGCCGCCCGCGACAAGGAGGAGCTGCAGCATTCGCTGCGTGACGCCGGCGGGAACATGGTGCACGAAGGCGCGGGCAAGATGCCCGAGCGCATGGGCGGGCCACGCGGCAGTCTGATCTCGCGCGAGCCGATGCCGAGCCACGGCGACACGCTTGCGGCGCGCAAGACGCCGGCAAATAGCAGCGAGCTCGTCGTCCCGGACCAGAACGGCGCGCGGCTCGCGAAGACGCGCTACGAGACCGCGGCCGACATGGGCGAGCTCGCGCGCGTGATCGCCTATCTCAGCGAGAAGGCCGGGCTCGCCGCGAACATGCAGACGATCGTCACGCCGTACGGGCTGCGCGTGATGGTGCATGACACCGACGGCCGGGGGATGTTCGAGCGCGGCAGCGCCGAGCCGACCCAGCATTTCGCGCGGCTGCTGCGCGACATGGGTCCGCTGTTCGCGCAGATCGACAACCAGCTGCTCGTCGTCGGGCATACCGACTCGCTGCAGTACGCCGGTGGCGACCGCGCGGCGTACTCGAACTGGACGCTGTCGTCGAATCGAGCGATGGCCGCGCGCACGCAGCTGATGCTCGGCGGCATGCCGCCGAGCAGCGTGCTGCAGGTCGTCGGCATGGCGGACCGCGGCCCGCTCGATGCGGGCGACACCGCCGCGTCGAAGAACCGGCGCATCGAGATGTTGATCCTGACGAGCGGTCAGGCGGCGATCGTCGCCGAGATGTTCGGCACGCCGGGCGAGACCGTGCCGCTGATCGAGGGCGTCGTCGACTCGGCGCTGCCCGATCGTGGCGCGATCGAATGGCTCCGCGGCAAGCTGCGCGCGGTCGGGGTCGGCCTCGACCGGCAATAGCGGGGCGCGCAAACAGATGAGAACGAGAGCAAGGGGCGAAAGGATGAAGATCACCGGAACGTACGGCAGCGAACTGCCGGCGGTCGCGCCGACCACGAAGGCGGCGCCCACCGACGCGCCCGCTGCGGCCCAGGCGGGAGCGGGCGCGAGCGGCGCGCTGCAGTCGGCGGTGCTGCAACCGGCGCTCGACGCGCTGCGTGAGCTGCCCGCGATCGATCATGCAAAAGTCGCCGCGCTGCGCGACGCGCTCGCGCGTGGCGAGATCGCGTTCGATGCAGCGAAGCTCGCCGGCCTGATCGAGCGCCATCACGGGGGTCGTGGATGACGCGCAAGGACGCGCTCGATGCGATCCTCGCGGGCGTCGTCGCCGACGTCGCCGCCTACCGTGCACTGCGCGAGCTGCTCGATGCGCAGTTCGACGCGGCGCTGCGCCACGATAGCGCGCGGATTGCCGGCGTCGGCGACCGGATCACGGCGCTCGCCTCGACGATGCACGCGCGGCGCGCCGAGCGCGTGGGGCTTGCGGCGCGCCTCGTCGGACGCGCCGTCGAGAAGCCGGACGCGGTGTTCGCGCTGATGCCGGCGCCCGCGCGCGAGTACGCCGAGTCGTCGTGGCGCGAGCTCGAACTGCGCGTGCGCGAGTGCAGGGAGCTCAACGAGCGCAACTGCCGACTGTTGATGGACCAGCACGAGATCATGCGGCGCGTGCTCGACGGCGAGGCCGAGACCTATGCTCCGGCCTGAGTTCGCATCCCTCGCGGCGCCCGCGCCGGCCCAACCCGAGCGCATCGCCTCGCCGGTGCTGCCGGGCGTCGGCCGCGGTTTTTCGGCGCTGCTGCATGACGTGAGCGGCGAAGTGACCGAGTTCATCGAGTACGGTTCGCCCGATCTCGGGCTGAGCGCGTCCGGCCAAGCGTGGCGGATGCGCGCGCGTGCGCCGGCGCAACTGCCCGAGGATGCGGCTCCATCGACCGCCGCCGCGGTGCGCATGCTCGGCCTCGACCCTGTCGACCGCGCCGATCGTCCGACCGGGTCACGCGCGACGGCCGCGGGGATCGGCGCGCCGACCGGTGACGCGAAGCGCGACGCGTTCCTCGCAGCGATCGCGCCGTGGGCGAACGAGGCCGCGTCGCGGCTCGGCGTCGCGCCCGAGCTCGTCGCCGCGCAGGCCGCGCTCGAGTCGGGATGGGGGCAGCGGCCGGTGCGCGGGGGCGACGGTGCGGACTCGCACAACCTCTTCGGCATCAAGGCCGGTGCACAGTGGCGCGGCGCGGTCGCCGAGGCGGTTACGACCGAGTTCGACGACGGCGGCGCGGCGCGGCGCAGCGAGCGCTTTCGCAGCTACCCGGACCACGGGAGTGCGTTTCGCGACTTCACGCAGCTGCTGCTCGACAACCCCCGCTACCGCGACGCGCTCGGCGCGGGCGACGACGCGGTCGCATATGCCGAGGCGCTCGCGCGTGGCGGCTACGCGACCGATCCGGACTACGCCGACAAGCTCGCGCGCATCGCGGCGAGCCTTCAGCGGGGGAAATGAGGCATGACGTCGGTCGCAAGCTCCGCGGGTTCGACGGTGTCGCGCGCGGTCACGCGCGCGCGGATGACGCGGCCGGTCCGCGCGTTGCGCACGTCGATGACGTCGCCGTCGCGGCCGCTCGCGAGCGCCTCGCCGCCCGTCGTCACGAGCACCGTGCCGTTCTTCGCGACGATGCTGACTTCCGCACCGCGGCGCACGAGCAGCGGCTCGGCGAGCGAGCGCGGCTCGACGACCTGCCCGGCGCGCAGCGCCCGCCGGCTCGACTTGCCTACCACGGCGTCGAGGTCCGAGGTCGCCGCGTCGAGCGCGCGCAGCGCGTGCCGCGCGAGCGCGACTTCGCCCGCGCCGATCGGTTGTCCGGCGGGCACGCGCGCGGTCGCGACGACGACGCGAGCGGCAAGTTCGGCGCGCACGACGAATTCTTCGCGGCGGTCCGGCGCGGACGCGCAGCGCGCCGCGAACTTCATGCGGGTCAGATGCCGCGTGTCGAGCGGCTCGATCTCGAGCGGCCCGTCACACACGGGCGCGTCGGCGCGGACGACGCGCAGCGCGAGCTCGAGGTCGTCGAGACCGGCCGTGGTCGCAGCGTCGAGCAGGTGCGCACGCGCGGCGCGTTCGAGCGCGTCGTCGTCGGCCGCCTGCGCCGGCGTGCCGAGCGTAGCGAGCGCGAACAGGAATCCGAACAATCTGGAAGGTGAGGGCATGGCAATCAATTTCGACAAGGCGCTCGGGATACACGCGGACGCGCTGAAACTGCGCGCCGAGCGCACGAAGGTTCTCGCGTCGAACATCGCGAACGACAGCACGCCTGGCTACCAGGCGCGCGACATCGACTTCGCGGCGACGCTGCGGCGCGTCGCGGCCGGGGGCGACGCGAGTGACGGGCTCCTGCTCGACACCGGCGCGGACCGGCTGTACCGCGTGCCGCACAACCCATCGCAGGACGGCAACACCGTCGAGATCGGCGTCGAGCAGGCGGCATTTTCGCAGAACGCGTCCGATTTCCAGACGAGTTTGACCTTTCTGAACATGAAGCTCAAGGGCCTCGCGAAGGCGATCGAGGGGTAATGAAAATGGGATTTCGGAACATAGCGGAGATCGCCGGCTCGGCGATGGCGGCGCAGACCGTGCGCCTCAATACGGTCGCAAGCAACCTCGCGAATGCGCAGACGGCCGCCGGCAGCGAGGTCGAAGCGTACCGCGCGAGGAAGCCGGTGTTCGCGTCGGTCTACGAGACCGTCGCATTCGAGGAGTCGGGCGGCGGCGCACGCGTGCAGGTGCTCGATGTCGTCGAGAGCACCGAGCCGCTGCGCCGCGCGTACGAGCCCGACAACCCGCTGGCGAACGAGGAGGGCATCGTGTTCTATCCGAACGTCAATTCCGTCGCGGAGATGACCGACATGATGGCTGCATCGCGTGCCTTCGAGACGAGCGTCGAGGTGCTCGGCCGGACGCGCGCGATGCAGCAGGCGCTGCTGCGGCTCGGTCAGGATTGAGCGTGATGCAGACGAACCTGAACACGCAGGGGCAGGCCGGCCCCGCACCGGCCGCCGCGGTCGCGGCGAACGTCGCAAACGGCACGCCGTCGGAGCTCTTCACGACGCTTCTGGTTGCGCAGATCCGCAACCAGAACCCGCTTGAGCCGACCGATCCGAGCGAATTCGTCGGCCAGCTCACGCAGTTGTCGCAGATGGAGGCGCTGCAGAAGCTCGTCGCGCACGGCAACGCGAGCGCGTCGATGCTCGAGAGCCTGCAGTTGACCGCGCTCGGCGCGCAGGTCGGCTCGCGCATCGCGGTGCGCAGCGGCGGTGTCGCCGTCGGCGCGGAGCGCATTGAAGGCCGCGTCATGCTGGAGTCGGGCGCCGCGCGCGTGACGCTCGTGCTGCAGAGCCCCGGTGGCCCGGAGCACCGCATCGAGCTCGGCACGCACGGCGCCGGGGAAGTCGCATTCGCGATCGAGCCCGGACGCGTGCCACCGGGCGCGTATGCGATGCGCGTCGAGACCGACGGCGGCGACGCGCCACAGATCGACGTCTTCGGCGAGCTGCGCAGTGTGAAGGTGTCGCCGAACGGGGGCGTCGCGCTCGACGTCGGCGGCCTCGGCGCGGTGCCCGCATCGCAGATCACCGGCTTCAACGGCCGCAAATCCGAACAATCCAGCTGAAAAGGAAACCTTCATGAGTTTTGAAATCGCCCTGTCCGGCATCAATGCGATCAACTCGCAGCTGGACACGATCAGCAACAACATCGCGAACACCGGCACGTACGGCTTCAAGTCGAGCCGCGCGAACTTCGCGTCGATGTACGCGGGTGCGCAGCCCACCGGCACCGAAGTCGGCTCGCTGACGCAGAGCATCGACATCGGCGGCGGCGTCGTGACAACGGGGCGCGGGCTCGACGCCGCGATTCAGGGGCGCGGCTTCTTCGTCACGCGCGACAGCTCCGGCGCCACACTCTTCACGCGCGTCGGCATCTTCGCGGTCGACAAGGAAGGCTTCGTCGTCGACGGCTTCGGCCGCAAGGTGCAGGGCTACGCGGCAGCCCAGGCCGGCGCGCTCGGCGCGATGGGCGACATCACCGTGCCGACCGGGCAGATCCCCGCGAGTGCGAGCGGCAGCGTCAAGTACGTCGGCAACCTCTCCGCGGACTGGACGGCGCCGGCGATCGCGGCGTTCGATCCGACCGTTCCGCAGTCGTTCAACGCCTCGACGGTCACGGTCGCCTACGACTCGCTCGGCGCGCAGCACACGGTGACGCAATACTTCGTGCGCGGCGCGACGAACGAGGTGAACGTTTATCTCAGCTTCGACGGCGCGCCCGTTTCGGTCGACGCAGGGGGACAACCGCTGCCGACGGCGACGCTCGCGTTCGGCAGCGACGGCCAGCTCGTGTCGCCGGTCGGCGCGGTGCCGGTCGCGCTCGGCACGCCCGCCGGCGCGGATCCGCTGACCGTCGCGATCGATTACACCGGCACGACGCAGTTCGCCGGCGAGGCGACGACGACCGTCAACGCGGCCGACGGCTACGCGTCCGGGACGCTGATCGGCGTGCAGCTCTCGGAGGACGGCGCGGTCATGGCGCAGTACAGCAACGGCCAGAAGGTGCGCGCCGCGACGATCGCGCTCGCGACCTTCCCGAGCGAGAACGCGCTCGTGCCGGCCAGCGACACGAGCTGGACGGTGTCGAACGCGTCCGGCGACGCGCTGTACTTCGCGCCGGGCAGCGGCATGGCCGGAAAGCTCACGCCGGGCGCGCTCGAGCAGTCGAACGTCGACATGACGTCCGAGCTGGTCACGCTGATGTCCGCGCAGCGCAATTACCAGGCGAACACGAAAGTCATCTCGACCGAGAACGAGATGGTGCAGACGCTGATGCAGGCGCTGTAAGGAGCGGCCGATGGACGCGCTGATCTACACCGTCATGAGCGGCGCCGAGCGCGCCTTGCGCGCGCAGCAGGTGCACGCGAACAACCTCGCGAACCTCGAGACCGGCGGCTTCCGCACCGACCTCGAGCTCGCGACGAGCACCGCAGTCGCCGGCGCCGGTTACGACACGCGCCACCTCGCCGCGATGCAGGCGAACGCGGTATCGGACGCGCAGGGCACGCTGCGCCAGACCGGCCGCGAGCTCGACGTCGCGATCGTCGGCGACGGCTACTTCGCGGTCGAGTGGGCCGGTGGCGAAGCCTACACGCGGGCCGGCGCTTTCACGCTCGACGCCGACGGCATGCTGATGGTCAACGGCCGGCCGGTGCTCGGCGACGGCGGCCCCATCGTGCTGCCGCCGTTCGCGCGGCTCGCGATCGGTGAGGACGGGACGATCTCGATCCAGCCGCCCGGCGGCGAGGAGATGCAGCCGGTCGACCGGCTGCATCTCGTGAGCGGCGATGCCGCCACGCTGACGAAGAACGAGACGGGCCTCGTCGTCGCGCGCGACGGCATCGAGCTCCCCGAGGACGATGCGGTTGTCGTCAGGAGCGGCCACCTCGAAGGCAGCAACGTGTCGGCGGTCGGCGAGATGGTCGCGACGATGGCGCTGAACCGCGAGTTCGAAATCCAGATGAAGCTCTACCGCGCGGCCGACGCGATGGCCGAGGCGGGCAACCGGCTCGTGCGCGGCTGACGCCGTGCACGAAGCGAACGAGGAAGGAAACCCATGAATCCCGCATTGTGGATCAGCAAGACCGGCGTGCAGGCGCAGGACGCGAAGCTTCAGGCAATCGCGAACAACCTCGCGAACGTCAATACCGTCGGCTTCAAGCGCGACCGCGTCGTCTTCGAGGATCTGTTCTACCAAGTCGAGCGCCAGCCCGGCACCCAGAACGACGACAACACGGTGTCGCCGTCGGGCGTGCAGCTCGGCAACGGCACGCGGCTCGTCGGCACGCAGAAGGTCTTCACGACCGGAAACCTGCAGACGACCGGGCAGGCGATGGATGTCGCGATCGTCGGCGCCGGCTTCCTGCAGGTGCAGCAGCCCGACGGCGAGATCGCCTATACGCGCGCCGGACAGCTGCAGGTCGATGCCGATGGTCGGCTCGTGACCGCGCAGGGTCTGCCGCTCGTGCCGGAGATCACCGTGCCGGCGAACGCGACGTCGGTGACGATCGGCGAGAACGGCGTCGTGTCGGTCACGCTCGGCGGCGCGGCGGAGCCGAGCGAGCTCGGGCAGCTGACGCTCGCGAGCTTCGTGAATCCGGCCGGGCTGCTCGCGGTCGGCGACAACCTGTATCGCGAGACCGCCGCGAGCGGCACGCCGACCGAAGGCAACCCGGGTGAGGACGCGATCGGGCGGCTCAAGCAGGGCGCGCTCGAGGGCTCGAACGTGCAGGTCGTCGAGGAGATGGTCGACATGATCGCCGCGCAGCGCACCTACGAGATGAACACGAAGGTGCTGTCGGCTGCCGATAACATGATGCAGTACCTCGCGCAGGCGGTGCGCTGACCGTGAGACTGCTCGCTGCGATCGCCGCGCTGACGCTGTCCGCGTGCAATACGACGATGCCGGGCGTCGCGCCGGCGTCCGCCATGGACCCGCGCCTCGCGATGCCGCTGGCGCCGAAGAAGGGTCAGGCGGGCGGCGTGTTCGCAGCGGATGCGCCGTGGTCGCTGACGTCCGATGCGCGCGCGTTCCGACCCGGCGACGTGCTGACCGTCGTGCTGCAGGAGACGACGCAGGCGACGAAGAAGGCCGACACGCGGTTCGCGAAGGACAGCAGCGTGTCGCTCTCGCCGGCGGCGATCGGCAACAAGACGTTCGACATCGGCGCGAGCTTCGACGGGGAGCGCGAGTTTGCCGGTGCGGCGTCGGCGACGCAGCAGAACGCGCTGCGCGGCTCGATCACCGTCGTCGTCCACGCAGTGCTGCCAAACGGCTTGCTGCGCGTCGAAGGCGAGAAGAGCCTGCTGCTGAACCAGGGCGAGGAGTTCATCCACTTGAGCGGCTACGTCCGCGCGGCCGACATCGACACCGACAACCGCGTGTCGTCGCAGCGTGTCGCGAACGCGCGCATCGGCTATTCGGGCCGTGGCGCGCTCGCCGACGCGAACAGCGCCGGCTGGCTGACGCGCTTGTTCAACAGCCCGTGGATGCCTTTCTGAGGGACTTCCGATGAGTCGCCGCAATGTCACCTTCTTCCTCGCCTGCCTGCTGTTTGCGGTCGCGCCGCCCGCGCAGTCCGCGCAGGCGCTCGGCCGCCTCGTCCACGTCGAGGGTGTGCGCGAGAATCAGCTCGTCGGCTACGGCCTCGTCGTCGGCCTGCAGGGCTCGGGCGACAGCACGCAGGTCAAGTTCTCCGGCCAGTCGGTCGCGAACATGCTCAAGCAGTTCGGCGTGCGCCTGCCCGAAGGCAACAGCACGAAGCTCAAGAACGTCGCGACCGTGATGGTCAGCGCGGTGTTTCCGCCGGGCTACCGCAAGGGCCAGATGATCGACATCGCGGTATCCTCGCTCGGCGACGCGAAGAGCTTGCGCGGGGGCACGCTGCTGCTGACGCCGCTGCGCGCGGCCGACGGTGAGATCTACGCACTCGCACAGGGTCACCTCGTCGTCGGCGGCATGTCCGCGCAGGGCGCGAGCGGCTCGAGCGTGACGGTCAACACGGCGACATCGGGCCGCGTGCCGAATGGCGCGACGGTCGAGCGTGAGATCGAGACCGACTTCGACACTGCGCCGATGGTGCGCCTGAGCCTCAAGCGGCCGCATTTCCAGACCGCGACGAACATCGTCAATACGATCAACCGCAAGTTCGGCGATGTCGCGACGACGCGCGACGCGACGAGCGTCGAGGTCGCCGCCCCGGCCGACCCGACGCGGCGCGTCGCGTTCGTGGCGATGCTCGAGCGGCTGCCGATCGACATCGGCGACGCGTTGCCGAAAGTCGTGTTCAACTCGCGTACCGGCACCGTGGTGATCGCCGACGGCGTGCGCGTGCGCGCGGCGGCGATCTCGCATGGTGCGCTGAAGGTCGTGATCTCGGAGTCGCCGCAGGTGAGCCAGCCGGCGCCGTTCGGCCGCGGCGAGACGGTCGTAACGCCCGAGTCGCGCGTTGCGGTGGGCCAGGACGCGGCGCAGATGTTCAAGTGGCCGGAGGGCGCGAGCCTGCAGGCGATCATCGACACGATCAACAGCACCGGCGCGACGCCGGACGACGTGATGGCCATCCTGCAGGCGCTCGACCAAGCCGGCGCGATCGACGGCGAGCTGATCGTCATCTGACGAGGAGATGCGAATGAACGACGCGACGATCCGCGGCCTGTTGCCGCCGTCGAGCCCGAACGCCGACGACCCGGCGATCCGCCCGGCGGCCGACTCCGCATACCGCGAGAAGGTCGAGGCCGCGGCGCAGCAGTTCGAGAGTTTCTTCATCGCGCAGATGCTGCGGCAGATGCGCAGCGCGACGCGCGAGCTCTCGGCCGAGGACAGCATCTACCGGAACCGGATCAACGACGACATGCTCGACGTCGCCGACACGGCGGTCGCCGACGCGCTCGCCGGACAGCGCGCGTTCGGCATCGCCGATGCGATCGTGCGCCAGATGCTGCCGCCGGCCTCGCCGAACGAGCCGGCGCAGGGATTTAAGCCGGGCGAGCGTTAGGTCGCCTTTCTGTTTCGGTCCCACGACCGGCCCCCAACTTCCGAGCCTTCGAATGGCACTCATCGTCAATGGACTCTCCGGCGCGCTTGCGGCGCAGGCCGCGCTCAACGCGGCGAGCCAGAATATCGCAAACGTGATGACGCCGGGTTACACCCGTCAGGGCGCGCTGCTCGCGGCCGTGTCAGCGAAGCAGGCCGGCGCGCTGAATGCAGGTAGCGGCGTCGCGGTGCCGGCGCTGCTGCGTTTTTCGGACGGCTACAAGAGCCTGCAGATGTGGCAGGGCGCGTCCGCGCTCGGCGAGCGCGCGACCGTACAGCCCTATCTTTCGCAGCTCGAGCAGGTCGTCGGCAACGATGCAGCGAGCCTCAACAGCGGCCTCGATGCGTTCTTCGGCGCGCTCAACGCGGCGAGCGTCGACCCGTCGTCGGGCCCGCTGCGCCAGCAGGTGCTGACCGCCGCCGACGCGCTCGCGCAGCGCTTCAACAGCCTGAACCAGGTGCTGTCGAACCAGCGCGTCGCGGTCTATCAGCAGCGTGCTGCGACTGTCGACGGCATCAACAACCTGACCGCCGCGGTCGCGACGCTGAACCGCGAGATCGCGGTCACGCGTGCGAGCGGGATCAATCCGTCAGGGCTCATCGACGAGCGCGACCAGAAGATCGACGCGCTCGCGAAGCTCGTCGCGCTCCAGGTCGTCGAGCAGCCCGACGGCTCGCGCAGCCTGTCGCTGCGCGGCGGGCAGCCGCTCGTCGTCGGGGCGATCGCCGCGAAGCTCGCGCTGCAGGGCGAGCCGGACGGCTCGCAGACGCTCGCGCTCGCGTTCGCGAAGGAGTCGTTCACGCTCGGGGCGGGGAACCTCGGCGGCGAGCTTGGCGGCCTCGGCGACTTCGAACGGCGCGTGTTGACGCCGTTGATGGCGTCGGTCACCGACATGGCCGAAGCGCTGACCGTGCGCACGAACACGCAGCTCGCGGCGGGCTACGCGCTAGACGGCGCGGTCGGCCAGCCACTGTTCGAGTTCGACGCGACGAGCACGACGGCGCTGCTGCGCGTCGCGGACGGTCTCGTCGCGGAGGATCTCGCGTTCTCGACCGATCCGGCGCTGCCGGGCGACAGTGGCAACCTGCTCGCGCTGATCGAACTGAAGTCGCAGCCGGTCGGCCTGACTTCGCTTGGTACCGTGCTGTTCGGCGACGCGGTTACGCAGCTCGTCGGCAAGCTCGGGATGGACAGCCAGCAGAACCAGGCCGCGCTCGCGACCGCGCAGACGGTGCGCGACCAGGCCGAGGAGAGCTGGAAGTCGACGAGCGGCGTCAATAGCGACGAGGAGGCGATCGCGATCATGCAGTTCCAGCAGATGTACCAGGCGAACATGAAAGTGATCGCGGTCGCGAACGAGCTGTTCGACAGCACGCTCGCGATGATGCGCTGAGGAGGCGGCCGTGCGGATCGCGAGCACCCAGTACCATTCGACGATGAACAGCGCGCTGCAGACGGCGGCCGCGCGGCTCGAGACGACGATGCAGAAGATGGCGAGTGGCGAGCGCATGCGCGTGCCGTCCGACGACCCGATCGGCAGCGTGCGGCTCGCGCGGCTCGCGCGCGAGGAGGCCGCGCTCGATCAGTACCGCGACAACATCGGCGCGCTGCGCGCGCGCCTCACGCAGAACGAGACGCTGCTCGACGGGATCAGTCGGGACATGCTCGCCGCGCGCGACCTGCTCGTCTGGGCCGCGGACGGGGGCAACACGTCGGACGACGTGCGCGCGATGGCCGGCTCGCTGCGCACGCTCGTCGAAGGGATCCATTTCGCGGCGAACAGTAGGGATCAGGAGGGCCGCTATCTGTTCTCCGGCACCGCAAGCGCGACCGAGACGATTGTGCGTGACGACGCCGCGGCGGCCGGTTCGCGCTACGCGTTCGCCGGCAACACCAGCGAGCAGAATGTCATGGTCGGCAACGGCGTCGCGCAGACCGCGAACGTCAGCCTCGACGAGATCGCCGCGCTGCTGAATCAACTGGACCGCGCCGCCGAGACGCTCGGCACGCCGGGCGTCAACCCGAACGACCCAGCAGTGCGCGGCGAACTCGTCGCGGCACTCGATGGCGTCGATGTCGGGCTTGCGAGCGTGCTCGGGAAGATCGCAGGACTCGGCGGCACGCAGAACATCCTCGAGACGCTCGAGACCAACCACGCGAACGTCAGCCTGTCGAACAAGCACGCGGCGCTCGACATCGGGCAGCTCGACTACGGCGACGCCGCGGTCAAGCTCAACGGCTACACCGCGGCGCTGCAGGCGACGCAGAAGGCGTACGCGCAGGTCAGCAAGCTGTCGCTGTTCGACGTGCTCTGACGGCGGGACGGCGGCATGCAGATCCCTCCGTTACGCCCCGGCGCGTCCGCGCTCGAGCGACACGTCCCCGGCGTCGCCGTCGCCGATGTTGCGCGTCCTCCCGGCGACATTGCTCGACTGGACGAGGTGGGGGTCGCGCGCGACACCGCCGTTACGACGACAGCGCAGCTGACGTCCCGAGACGGCGAGCTCAACCGCAGCGTTGCGGGGGCGCAGCAGGCGCTCGATTTTCTCGACGCGCTCGCGAGCCGGCTGCACGCGGTCAAGGGCGAGCTGAGCCGAGCGCTCTCACGCAGCGAGCCGGCCGCGGGCCCCGCGCTCGACGCGCTCGGCGAGTTCGTGCGGCAGCGCAACGCGATGACCTCGGGCAGCCTCGACGGCCACCTGCGGCTGGTCGCGCCCGGCGAGGCCCGGCAGGGCTTTGCGGTGCGCGGGCTCGACCGCGCCGCGCTTGTGTCCGGCACGCGCGAGACCCTGACGTTTGCGGTCGGCGGCCGGCGCGACCTGCCGGTCGTCATCGACCCGGAACTGCCGCCGCAGGCGATGATCCGCCGCCTCGACGCGGCGCTGACGCCGGTCGGCGTGCGGGTCGCGAGCGACGCCGCCGGCGAGCCGAAATTCAGCGCACGCGAGACGGACTGGCCGCAGCTTCGCGACGGCTTCGCGGTGCGCGGTGAGGGGCGCCGCTTCCCGGCGGGAGAGTTCAACCGCGTCGCGCTCGACGCCGACCCGGACGCGATCCGGGTGCCGACGCCGGTCCGCGCATTCGAAGATCTGCGCGCGGCGCTGCACGAAGTCGTCAACGCACTCGACGTCGTGCAGCGTGCGCGGGCGGTCGTCGCCCACGCGATCGCGTCGGCGCGCGCACGCTTCGACGATCCGCACATTGCGGTCGAGACGCTGTGGGCGGCCGAATTCGTCCGCGAGTTCGGCACGCTCGCGCAGCGGTCCGGGTACGGCATCTTCGCGGCGATCGGGCCCGCGCTCGCCGCGGTCAGCCGCCCGCGCGTCGTCGCGCTGTTGCGTCTCGACTGACGCGGCGGCCGCACGCGTCAGAGCACTTCAGCGGCGTGGTCCGCGAGCCGTGAGCGCTCGCCACGCTGCAGCGTGATGTGGCCCGAGTGCGGCCAGTCCTTGAACCGATCGACGACAAAGGTCAGGCCGGAGCTGCCTTCGGTGAGGTAGGGCGTGTCGATCTGTGCGATGTTGCCGAGGCAGACGACTTTCGTGCCGGGGCCGGCCCGCGTGATCAGCGTCTTCATCTGCTTCGGCGTCAGGTTCTGCGCCTCGTCGATGATCAGGAACTTGTTGATGAAGGTGCGCCCGCGCATGAAGTTCAGGCTCTTGATCTTGATGCGGCTGCGGATCAGGTCGCGCGTCGCGGCGCGGCCCCAGTCGCCGCCTTCGCCGGTCGTGCCGTTCAACACGTCGAGGTTGTCTTCGAGCGCGCCCATCCACGGCGCCATCTTCTCCTCTTCGGTGCCGGGCAGGAAGCCGATGTCCTCGCCGACCGGCACCGTCACGCGCGTCATGATGATTTCGGAATAACGCTTCGCTTCGAGCACCTGCGTCAGCGCCGCGGCGAGCGTCAGCAGCGTCTTGCCGGTGCCGGCCTGGCCGAGCAGCGTGACGAAGTCAATCTCCGGGTTCAACAGCAGGTTCAGCGCGAAGTTCTGCTCGCGGTTGCGCGCGGTGATGCCCCACACGTTGTTGCGAGGATGCGCATAGTCGATGAGCGTCTCGATCAGCACGCTCGCGCCGTCGCGCTCCCTGACCCAGGCCTGCAACGACGATTCGCCGTCCTGATACAGGAATTCGTTGACCAGCAGGTTCGGCGCCAGGGGCCCCTTGACCCGGTAGTAGGTGCGGCCTTCCTCCTTCCACGACTCCATGCCCTTGCCGTGCGTGTCCCAGAAGTCGGGTGGCAACTCGCGCGAGCCGCTGTAAAGCAGGTCGGTGTCTTCGAGGACCTTGTCGTTGAAGTAGTCCTGCGCGTCGAGGCCCAGCGCGCGGGCCTTGATGCGCATGTTGATGTCCTTCGACACGAGGATCACCGGGCGCTCCGGGAAGCGCTCGGCCAGATGCATCACGACCGCGAGGATCTGGTTGTCGCCCTTCGCGGTCGGCAGCGCCGCGGGCAGGGCGACGTTGATCGCTTCGGTTTGCAGGAACAGCTTGCCGGTGGCGAGTTCGCGCGACGGTCCGCGCAGGGCGATGCCGGCGTGGATGTCCTCGGGGCTCGCGCTGACGATCTCGTCCATCATCCGGCTCGCCTGTCGCGCGTTGCGGGCGACTTCGGACGTGCCCTTCTTGTTGGCGTCCAGCTCTTCGAGCGTCATGATCGGCACGAAGAGGTCGTGCTCCTCGAAGCGGTACAGGCTGGTCGGATCGTGCATCAGCACGTTCGTGTCGAGGACGAAGAGCTTGGTTTGCGGGCTGCGGATCGCGCGTTTTGTCATGAATGGTCGGCAACGGGAGGAAATCGGAAAAACCGGCGCCGAACCGGACAGGAAAGGTCGTCAACGCCGGGCGTTTCCCGCGTACTGTGCCACGCGAGGGCGGAGGAACACAAACGCATGGCGCCGCGCGTCGTGACCGTGGTTCGCGCTCGATGTTCGCGCCCGGTCCGCAAGGATCGCCTCGCAATCTTCTTCAACCGACGCCGCCTGGGGCAATTTCAGCGGCTTTCCCCGGTCGAATTCAAATCGGAGAAAGATGCGCAGCGGGGAGGCAGCATGAATGAGAACCTCATCGTGAGCGGTAGCGCCCCGCCGAGGGAAGACCGGCTGCAACTCGAAAGCCTGATCGAGGTGATTCAGCAGCTTTCAATGGCGCGAGATCTGGACCGGATCATGAAGATCGTGCGGAGGGCCGCACGGCGCTTGAGCGGTGCCGATGGCGCGACCTTCGTCCTGCGGGAGGGCGATCTTTGCTATTACGCGGATGAAGATGCCGTCAGCCCGCTGTGGAAGGGTCAGCGTTTCCCGATGGAGTCATGCATCAGCGGATGGGTCATGAAACACGGGCAACCGGTCGCGATCGAGGATGTCGACGTCGACCCGCGCGTCAATGCCGAAGCGTTTCGGAGAACCGTCGTCAAGAGCATGCTGATGGTGCCGATCCGTTCGTCGGACCCGTTGGGTGCGATCGGCAACTACTGGGCGCACCGACATCGGCCGGGCGGGGGAGAAATGCGGATGCTCCAGGCGCTCGCGAACAGCACTGCCGTCGCCCTCGAAAACGTGTTGCTTTACTCCGACCTGGAAAAGCGGGTGAAGGAGCGAACCGAAGCCCTCGAGCGTGAAATCTCCGAGCGCAGGCAGGCGGAGGAGATGTTGCGCGAGAGCCGTCAACGGTTTGCGTGCGTCGTCGAGTCGGCGATGGACGCGATCATCAGCATCGACGGTGCGCAGCGCATCGTGTTCTTCAACGCCGCGGCGGAAGCGATGTTTCGCTGGCGGGCGCCGGATGTCGTGGGGCGGGCGATCGATTGCCTGATCCCCGAACGCTTTCGGACGACCCACGGCGACCGCGTGCGGGAATTCATGGCGGGAGGCGTCACATCGCGGACGGTCACGGAACTGCAACAATTGCGGGGCGTGCGTTCGGACGGCGAAGAGTTTCCGATCGAAGCCGCGTTTTCGAAGGTGGAACTGGCCGGCGGCGTGCTTTCCACGGTGATCGTGCGCGACGTCAGCCGGCGTGTCGCGACGGAAGCCGCCCTCGCGCGCAGCGAAGCGCAACTGCGCTACGTCACCGACGCGGGGGAGATCGGATACTGGGACTGGGACGTGATTGCGGACCGCCTCGAATGGTCGGAGCGCTGCAAGGTCATGTTCGGCATTCCTGTCGGAGAACCGGTCACCTACGAGCGCTTTCTGGGTGCGCTCCATCCCGATGACCGCGATCGGGTCGACGCGGCCGTTCACGCAGCGCTGGCCGGGGATTGCGACTACGACGTCGAGATTCGTACGATCGAGCCGCGTGCCTCGGCGCGCTGGGTGCACTCGAAAGGGCGTTCGACCTTCGGGCCCGACGGCGCGCCGCTGCGGATGGGCGGCATCGCGCTGGACATCACTACGCGCAAGGAAATGGAAGCCGCACTGCGCGAGAGCGAAGCGCGTTTTCGAAACATGGCCGATACCGCGCCGGCGATGCTGTGGGTGACCGAGCCCGATGGGCATTGCAGTTTTCTGAGCCGCGGGTGGTACGACTACACCGGGCAGGCCCACGACGCAGGCGTCGGCTTCGGCTGGCTCGATGCTGTCCATCCCGACGACCGCGACAAGGTCACGGCCGGCTTCCTGGCGGCGAGCGGGGAGCGCAACCCGTTCGAGCACGAGCATCGCGTGCGCTGCGCGGACGGCGAGTATCGCTGGGTTCTCGACGCCGGCCGTCCGCGCTTCGCGGATGACGGGACCTTCCTCGGATACATCGGCTCGGTCATCGACATCACCGAGCGCAAGCACGGCGAAGAAATCATGCGCAAGAGCGCGTTGCACGACCCGCTGACGAATCTCCCCAACCGCGCTCTCACGCATGAATTCGCCGATCACCTGCTGGCGGCGAGCAGGCGCGCGAGGGCTTGCAGCGCGGTGATGTTCATCGACCTCGATCGCTTCAAGCCGATCAACGACACCTACGGCCACCACGTCGGCGACGCGGTGCTCAAGGAGGTCGCGAACCGGCTGCAGCATTGCGTCAGGGGCGAGGATGTCGTCGGGCGGCTGGGCGGCGACGAGTTCGTCGCGGTGCTGTCTCATATTCATCGCATCGACGAGGCGACGAGCGCCGCAACCCATGTCCTTGCGCGGCTGAGCGAGCCTTACGAGATCCTCGGGAACGGCACCGGGGTGCGGCTGGAATTGTCGCCGAGCATCGGCATCAGCCTCTTTCCCGAACACGGAGAGGATCTCGCCTCCCTGATCGAGTGCGCCGACGTCGCGATGTACGCGGCGAAGACGGCCGGGCGGGGGACATTCCGGTTCTACCGGGACGCGGACAAAGGACGGTCGAAGGACTGAAGTCGCGCGCGGTCCCGGCGGACCGTCCGGTCGGTTTCAGGCGAGCGAGCGGACAAATTCCAGGACCTGCTCCACGTGACCGGGGACCTTCACGCCGCGCCATTCCCTCGCGACCCGGCCGTCGGCATCGATCACGAACGTCGATCGCTCGATTCCGCGGACCTGCTTTCCGTACATGTTCTTCAGCTTGATGACGCCGAAGGCGTCGCATGCGGTTTCATCGGCGTCGGAAATCAGCTCGAACGGCAGGCCGAGCTTGGCCTTGAAGTTTTCGTGCGACTTCAGGCTATCGCGCGAGATGCCGAACACTTCGCATCCGGCACTGGCGAAGGCCGCGTGCTGGTCGCGGAAGTCGGCGGTCTCGTTCGTGCAGCCGGGCGTGTTGTCCTTCGGATAGAAGTACAGCACGACCTTGCCGCCTCGCAGCGCGGAGAGCGAGACCGGGCCGCTGCCGGTCGCGGGAAGGCTGAAGTCGGGCGCGTCGGGACGGGCATTCGCGTTCATGGAGTCTCCGGCAAGAAAGGGTGGCCCCGGAGGTCGCCGTCGACGGTCGGTCGAGGGGGCGTGTCGGCGGGACGCGCAGGCGTCAGGGCGCGTCGAAAACGAGCGCGGCGACGACCGCGCGGCCCTCGGTCGCGAGAATGTTGTACGTGCGGCAGGCCGCGGCGAGATCCATGATTTCGTAGCCAATGTTGGCGTCGATCAGCGGGCGCAGGACCTGCGGCGCGGGAAAGCGCTGGCGCGTGCCGGTGCCGACGACGACGACTTCGGGCTTCAGGTCGCGCACGGCCGCGAAATCGTCGGCGCCGAGCTGCTCGACGCCGGCCGCGGTCCAGGGGATGACCCGGTCGCCGGTCAGGATCAGGTTGCCGTCATGGCGCACCTTGTTGATCAGGACGTGGTCGGCACCGTAGCCGGTGATCAGGTTGAGGGTCGGATTCTGTTCGAGATTAAGCTTCATGGACTCGCTCGGTCGTGCAAAATTGCCGGGGGGTACAGGCTTGGATAAGATACCTCCTTTTGGTTTGCCGGCCCAAAAGAAGCCGTTCCCGGCAGCCACGAGCCTCCTTCGCCGGGTCCGGCGCGGGATTTTCAGAACATGCGAACGAAAGGACGGACTGCGATGAGCGTCGAGCCGAAACTGCGCGTTGCCCCCCCGATAGCCGAAACCCCCGAACCCGGGCCGGAGGCGGCGGGGGCGAAACTCGTGCGCAAGTCCGCGAAGCTCGCCAACGTCTGCTACGACATCCGCGGCCCGGTGCTCGTCAAGGCGAAGCAGATGGAGGACGAGGGCCACAAGATCATCAAGCTGAACATCGGCAACCTCGCCGCGTTCGGCTTCGACGCGCCCGAGGAAATCCAGCTCGACATGATCCGCAACTTGCCCAACTCGGCGGGCTACTCGGATTCGAAAGGCATCTTCGCCGCGCGCAAGGCGGTGATGCATTACACGCAGCAGAAGCACATCAAGGGCGTCACGCTCGAGGACATCTACATCGGCAACGGCGTGTCGGAGCTGATCGTGATGGCGATGAACGCGTTGCTGAACATCGGTGACGAGGTGCTGGTACCGGCGCCGGACTATCCGCTGTGGACCGCCGCGGTGAGCCTGTCCGGCGGCACGCCGGTGCATTACATCTGCGACGAAACCAACGGCTGGCTCCCGGACCTCGACGACATGCGCGCGCGGATCACGCCGAACACGCGCGCGATCGTTGTCATCAACCCGAACAACCCCACCGGCGCGCTGTACCCCGACCATATTCTCAAGGGCATCGTCGATATCGCGCGCGAGCACGGCCTGATCGTCTACGCGGACGAGGTCTACGACAAGGTGCTGTACGACGGCGCGTCGCATACCTCGATGGCGTCGTTCTCCGAGGACGTGCTGACGATCGTCTTCAACGGGTTGTCGAAGAACTATCGCTCCTGCGGCTACCGCGCCGGCTGGATGGTCGTGTGCGGCGACAAGCGCCACGCGCAGGACTACATCGAGGGGCTCAACATGCTCGCGTCGATGCGGCTGTGCGCGAACGTGCCCGGGCAGTACGCGATCCAGACCGCGCTCGGCGGCTACCAGAGCATCGACGACCTCGTCGGCGAAGGCGGACGGATGCGGCGCCAGCGCGACCTCGCGCACCAGCTGATCACCGCGATCCCGGGCGTGACCTGCGTGAAGCCGAAAGCGACGCTGTACATGTTCCCGCGGCTTGACCCGAAGTTGTACCCGATCAAGGACGACCAAGCCTTCATCGCCGAACTGCTCGAAGAGGAGCGGGTGCTGCTCGTTCAGGGCACGGGCTTCAACTGGCCGCAGCCGGACCATTTCCGACTCGTCTTCCTGCCGCACGAGGACGACCTGCGCGACGCGATCGGGCGGATCGCGCGCTTCCTCGAGAACTACCGCAAGCGTTGCGGGACCTGAAAGAGCGGCCTGCCGCAGCGGGTCACGTCCCGCATCTGTCACTTCATCAACCGAAAGAGCTTTTATGAAACCGATCAATGTTGGCCTGCTGGGCATCGGTACCGTCGGCGGCGGTACCTTCACCGTTCTGAAGCGCAACGAGGAAGAAATCACGCGTCGCGCCGGTCGCCCGATCCGCATCACCGCAGTGGCCGACAAGAACCTCGAGCTCGCGCGCAAGGTCGTGGGTGCAGATGCCCGGCTGACGGATGACGCGTTTTCGGTCGTCGCCGACCCCGAGATCGACATCGTCGTCGAGCTGATCGGTGGCTACGGCGTCGCGAAGGAACTCGTGTTGAAGGCGATCGAGAACGGCAAGCACGTCGTCACCGCGAACAAGGCGCTGCTCGCGGTCCATGGCAACGAGATCTTCGCCGCCGCGCAGAAGAAAGGCGTGATGGTCGCGTTCGAGGCCGCGGTTGCGGGCGGCATCCCGATCATCAAGGCGCTGCGCGAGGGCCTGTCGGCGAACCGCATCCAGTGGCTCGCCGGCATCATCAACGGCACGACGAACTTCATCCTGTCGGAGATGCGCGACAAGGGCCTGCCGTTTGCCGACGTGCTGAAGGAAGCGCAGGCGCTCGGCTACGCCGAAGCCGACCCGACGTTCGACATCGAAGGCATCGACGCCGCGCACAAGGCGACGATCATGAGCGCGATCGCGTTCGGCGTGCCGATGCAGTTCGACGCCGCGCACGTCGAGGGCATCACGAAGCTCGACAGCATCGACATCAAGTACGCCGAGCAGCTCGGCTACCGCATCAAGCTGCTCGGCATCTCGCGGATGCGCCCGGAAGGCATCGAACTGCGCGTGCATCCGACGCTGATCCCGGCGAAGCGGCTGATCGCGAACGTCGAAGGCGCGATGAACGCCGTCGTCGTCCACGGCGACGCGGTCGGGTCGACGCTTTACTACGGCAAGGGCGCCGGCGCCGAGCCGACCGCGAGCGCGGTCATCGCTGACCTCGTCGACGTCACCCGTCTGCATACGGCCGATCCCGAACATCGCGTGCCGCACCTCGCATTCCAACCGGACCGCGTGCACGACCTCAAGGTGCTGCCGATGGACGAGGTCGTCACGTCCTATTACCTGCGCATGCGCGTCGAGGACAAGCCGGGCGTGCTCGCCGACATCACGCGCATCCTCGCCGACAACGGCATCTCGATCGAGGCGCTGATCCAGAAGGAAGCGGCCGAGGGCGAGTCGCAGACCGACATCATCATCCTGACGCACGAGACGATCGAGAAGAACGCGAACGTCGCGATCGCGAAGATCGAAGCGCTGCCGGTGCTGAAGGGCCGGATCACGCGCTTGCGGATGGAAGCGCTGCAGTAAGCCGACAGCAGCAGGCGGTCGTCCGCGCAGCTCCGTAGGTCGGACCGAGCGAAGCGATGTTCGACACCTACTGCCCGGCGCGCACCTCGGCCTCCGGCTCTCTGCGACCGGCCCGATGGCGCCGCCGCGCCTGTGCGCAGCGGCGCGACGGCCATCGGATGGACTTCGAATGAAACTGAACATCTCCGACTACCGGCGCTCGGCAAAGGGCAGGCTGCCGCGTTTCGTCTTCGACTATATCGATGGTGCGGCCGAAGACGAATCCTGTGCGCAGCGCAACCGCAGCGACTTCGACCGCGTGTCGATCGTGCCGCGGATGCTCCGCGACCTGACGCGGATCGACCCGTCGATCGAGCTTTTCGGCGACACCTGGCGGCAGCCGTTCGGCATCGCGCCGACCGGCTTCAACGGCTTCGTCCATCCGCAGGGCGACCTGATGCTTGCCCGCGCGGCGGCGGCGAGCGGCATTCCGTTCGTCCTGTCGACGGCGTCGAACATGCGCCTCGAAGCGGTGCGCCAGCCCGATGGCCTCGACTGGTTCCAGCTTTACGTGCTGAGCGAACGCAGCGTCGCGGAGCAGATGGTCCGCCGCGCGAAGAAGGTGGGCTACCGCGCGCTCGTGCTCACCGTCGACGTGCCGGTCAGCGGCATGCGCGAGCGCGACGTGCGCAACTGCTTTCGCCTGCCGTTCCGTCCGGGGCCGGCCATGCTTTTCGATCTGTGCCGCCATCCGCTGTGGCTCGCGCGGCAGATCGCCGTCGGCGGACCGGGTTTCGTCAACCTCGTCGAGCAGGAGGGGCCCGTGCCGGCGGCGGTGGGCGCAGCTGCCCTCACGCGGGACATGGACCGGAGCCTCACCTGGGAAAGCCTCGCGTGGCTGCGCCGGCTGTGGGACGGGCCGCTGCTTGTGAAGGGGCTGCTGCATCCGGACGACGCGCGGCTCGCGCTCGCGCAGGGGGTCGATGGAATCATCGTGTCGAATCACGGCGGCAGGCAGCTCGACGCCGCGCCGTCGTCGATCAGCGCGCTGCCGGCGATCGTCGACGCGGTCGCCGACCGCATCCCGGTGCTGCTCGACAGCGGCATCCGCCGGGGTTCGGACGTCGCGAAAGCGCTCGCGCTCGGCGCGCGCGCCGTGCTCATCGGACGGGCGACGCTGTATGGCCTCGCGAGCGGCGGCGAGGCCGGCGCGCGCTCGGTCATCGATCTCCTCGCCGCCGAGCTCGCCCGCGTGCTGACGCTCTGCGGCGTCGCGAAGGCGGCCGCGCTCGACCGCAGCGCACTCGCGGACGTCCGCTTTCCGCGCGCCGCACTGCCGCTCGCCGACGCGTCGCAGCGGCCGGCGCGGGCCGCCGGATCCGGACAAATAATGCGTACCGGACAGCTCCTCGCGGCTGCCGAAGCGGTCGCCGACGAGCGGTGTTGACTGCGGCGCCTCCTTGCGTCGAAGCTAGCGGCAGTTCGCCGCTCGGCGCACCGCTGAATAATGACAAGATCGAGGAGACTTCATGAGTTCGCATTCGCGCAGCGCGACCGCTGCATCGTTGTTGCCATTTCTGCGCAGGCGCCGCGACGGGGCGGAATCGACCGTCGCCGAGCTGGGCGGAGAACGCCCGGACATCGGCGAGGAGGCGACGGGTGCGCGCGGCGGCTTCGTAGCACACGTCCGGCAGACCATTACCGAGCTGCGGGCGAAAGGAACGAGCATTGCGGTCGAAGCGGCAAAGCTGAATCTGCGGATCCGTCAGAGCTCGATCAGTGCGACTCGCCAGCGCGAACTTGCCGCGTCGATCTTCGACGCGAGCGAGACGACGCGGGTGGCGGTGACGCGGGTGAGCGCGCGCGCGGACGAAATCGACGCCGCGACGGCGGCGAATCTCGAGGCCGTGCAGGCGAATTACCGCGAGCTGCTCGACGTCGCGGGGCGCATCTACGGGATCAGCGAAAAGGTGCGCTCGTTCGAACGCATCGTCACCGAACTCAACGACCATTCCGCGAAGATCCGCGACATCGGGATGCTGATCAACCACATCTCGGACCAGACCAATCTGCTCGCGCTGAACGCCGCGATCGAAGCGGCGCGCGCCGGCGAAGCGGGCCGGGGTTTCGCGGTCGTCGCGGACGAGGTGCGCAAGCTCGCCGAGAAGGTGAAGATCGCGACGGGGACGATCACCGAGAACTCCGACCAGATGCTCGGCCTCGTCGGCGCGACCGAAGCGGAGACGCGCGGCATCGCCGAGGATTCGGACCTCGCGCATCGGGTCGTGCAGAAGTCGTCTGAGAATTTCGCCGCGATGGTCGGCGAACTTCAGCGGGTCGGCGAGCAGATGAAGGACATCACGCGGTCGATCCACGAGATCCGCGACACCGACGAGACCGTGCACGGGTTGGTTCGCGAGATCAACGCGCTGTCGGGGAAGGTGTCGGCGCAGATGGGTGAATCGGAGCAATTCTCCAAGGAACTGCGGGAGCACACCGAGGGGCTTCACGCGCTGTCGTCGCGATTCCGCATCGGCGAGTCGGCGTACGACCGGCTCGCGCGCGTCGCCGAGGAAAGCCGTGCCGAAGTCGTCGCGTACCTCGAACGCAAGGCTCGCGTACTCGACCTCTTCGACACCCGCTACCGGGTGATTCCCGGAACGCAGCCGCCCAAATACCGCACGAGCTACGACGCCGCGGTCAGCAAGGACCTGCAGGATATCTACGAGCGGGTGCTCGAGAAGATCCCGGACGTCGCGTTCTGCGGTGCCTTCGACATGAACTGCTACATGCCGGTGCATAACCGGCGCTTTTCGGTCGAGCCGAACGGGGATCCGGAGCACGACCTGTTGTACAGCCGGCACAAGCGCATCTACGACGATCCGACCTGCCGACGCGCGCTCGGGAACAAGGGACCGGCGCTGTTGCAGACCTATGTCCGGGATACCGGGGAGGTGCTCTGCGACCTGTCGCTGCCGATCTTCGTCGGCGGGCGGCAATGGGGCGTCTATCGTTTCGGCTTCGCGCCCTCGCTGCTGCAGGACTGAGGCGCCTTCGCGCGTGGACGCTCCGCGGCCGGTGGCGGATAATGCCGGGCTCGCGTGCGCGCCGGAGCCGGAAAGGGCTCCCGTGCTGCCTGACCGGTCGCACGCGGTCCGACCCCTGCTGATCTGAAGGATCCCCCGTGAAGTATCTCTCGACCCGCGGCCACGCCGCCCGACCCGAGTTCTGCGACATCCTGCTCGGCGGCCTCGCGCCGGACGGCGGTCTCTACCTTCCCGAAAGCTATCCGCGGATTTCACGCGCCGAACTCGATGCGTGGCGCCAACTGTCATATGCCGACCTCGCGTTCGCGATCCTGTCGAAGTTCATCACCGACATCCCCGCGGCGGACCTGAAGGCGATCTGCGACAAGACTTACACCGCCGACGTCTATCGCTTTGCGCGCCCCGGCGACGATGCGGCCGAGATCACGCCGGTGCATTGGCTCGAGCCCGGCCGCTTCGGGCTGCTCGAGCTGTCGAACGGCCCGACGCTCGCGTTCAAGGACATGGCGATGCAGTTGCTCGGCAACCTGTTCGAGTACGTGCTCGACAAGCGCGCTCAGCAGATCAACATCCTCGGCGCGACGTCCGGCGACACCGGCTCCGCTGCCGAGTATGCGATGCGCGGCAAGCACGGCGTTACCGTGTTCATGCTGTCGCCGCACGGCAAGATGAGCGCCTTCCAGCGCGCGCAGATGTATTCGCTGCAGGACGACAACATCTACAACATCGCCGTCACCGGCATGTTCGACGATGCGCAGGACATCGTGAAGGCGGTGTCGAACGACGCCGCGTTCAAGGCGACATACAAGATCGGCGCGGTCAATTCGATCAACTGGGCGCGCGTCGCCGCTCAGATCGTCTATTACTTCAAGGGCTACTTCGCGGCAACGACGTCGAACGACGAAGAGGTCGCGTTCTGCGTGCCGTCGGGCAACTTCGGCAACATTTGCGCCGGCCACATCGCGCGCCAGATGGGCCTGCCGGTCGCGAAGCTGATCCTCGCGACGAACGAGAACGACGTGCTCGACGAGTTCTTCCGCAGCGGCGTCTATCGGCCGCGCAAGGCTGCCGAGACGCGCGTCACGTCGAGCCCGTCGATGGACATCTCGAAGGCGTCGAACTTCGAGCGCTTCGTCTTCGACCTCGTCGGGCGCGACGCGGCGAAGGTGTCCGAATTGTGGAAATCGGTCGACGCGGGCGGCGCGTTCGATCTGTCCGGCTCCGAAGCCTTCGCCCGCATCGGCGATTTTGCGTTCGTCTCCGGCCGCAGCACGCATGCGGACCGGCTCGCGACGATCCGCAGCGTGTTCGACGACTATGGCGTGATGATCGACACGCACACCGCCGACGGCGTGAAGGTGGCGCGCGACTGCGCGGCCCGGGTGCCGGCCGGTGTGCCGCTGCTCGTGCTCGAGACCGCGCTGCCCGTGAAGTTCGCCGAGACGATCCGCGAGGCGCTCGGCCGCGAGCCGGAACGCCCGGCGGAACTCGAAGGCATCGAGCAATTGCCGCAGCGGGTCGAAGTGATGGCGCCGGACGTCGATGCGGTGAAGCACTTCGTCGTCGCCCGGATCGACGCCGCCGGCTGAGCCGACGTAGGCGGCCTGCGTCGGCGTGCAGCTTCCGGCCGCACGCCGACCGGCGCTCTCGGCCGGTAGCCTTGTCTGCCGAGCGCTTCCTTCTCGCCACCTACTACTCGCCGGACCGACCCGGCACCTCGTTCCAAGTCAAGCGATGACCTCGATTACCCCGCGCCAGGCGCTGTCGCTGTCGATTCTTGCCGCGCTGGCGACGATCGGCATGAAGGCGGGTGCGTGGTGGCTGACCGGCTCGGTCGGCTACCTCTCGGACGCGCTCGAATCCATCGTGAACCTCGCCGGCGCGACATTCGCGCTGCTGATGGTGTCGTACGCGAGCATGCCTGCCGACCGGGAACATCCGTACGGGCACGGCAAGGCGGAGTATTTTTCCGCCGCGTTCGAAGGGGTGATGATCTTCATCGCCGCGCTCGCGATCATCGCCGCGGCGGTCGAGCGGCTGATCCATCCGCAGCCGCTCGGTGAGCTCGGCATCGGCACCGCGCTATCGGTCGGCGCAAGCCTGCTGAACTTCCTCGTCGCGAAAGTCCTCTTCCGCGTCGGCCGGGCGCATCGCTCGCTCGCGCTCGAAGCGGACGCGCGGCACCTGATGACGGACGTCTGGACGACCGCGGGAGTCGTCGGCGGCGTCGGCCTCGCGAGCGTTAGCGGCTGGAACTGGCTGGATCCGCTCGTCGCGATCGCGGTCGCGCTGAACATTCTGCGCGAGGGCTCGCATCTGATGCATCGCTCGGTCGACGGCCTGATGGACCGCGCCCTCGATCGCGACGACATCCGGGAAATCGAAGCGGTGCTGCAGTCGTTCGCGGTCCAGGGCTGCCGCTTCGCAAACCTCCGCACGCGGGCCGCCGGAGCGATGCGTTTCGCACATGTCGATCTTCGGGTGCCGGGCCACTGGAGTGTCGCCCGGGCGCATGATCTCGCCGATGCGGTCGAACTCGCGGTGAAGAATCGTACGGATACCGTGCTCAGCACGCATGTCGAACCGCTCGTGAGGGGCGGCAAGCCGGGGGCGATCGCGCTGGCGAGCGAGTCGCATGCAGCGAGCGCGGACATGCGCGGAGATTCCCGGGGAATCGGGAGCGAATAGGGGAGCCGGGTCGGGGTGCCGGGGGCGGTTCGCGCCGGTTGCGGTCCTGAGGGCGAGCTCTACTCCTCGACGTGGCGCAGCGACAGGTCGATCGCGCGGACGTCCTTCGTCAGGCTGCCGATCGAGATACGGTCGACGCCGGTTTCGGCGATCGCGCGCACCTTTTCGAGATTCACGCCGCCCGATGCTTCGAGTTCGGCCCGTCCCGCGGCGATCTTCACCGCTTCGCGCATCGTCTCCGGGGTCATGTTGTCGAGCAGGATCATCTTCGCGCCCGCGTCGAGCGCTTCGTGCAGTTGCTCGAGCGTCTCGACTTCGATCTCGATGAAGACGTTCGACGGCGCGATTTCCTGCGCTTGCTCGAGCACCTTCGCGACGCTGCCGGCAGCGATGATGTGGTTTTCCTTGATCAGGATGCCGTCATAGAGGCCGATGCGGTGGTTTGTGCCGCCGCCGACCGCGACCGCGTATTTCTGCGCGAGACGCAATCCCGGCAGGGTCTTGCGCGTATCGACGATCTTCGCGCCGGTCCCGGCGACCGCGTCGACGAAGCGTCTCGTCACCGTCGCGGTGCCCGACAGCAACTGCAGGAAATTGAGCGCGGTGCGCTCGGCCGTCAGCAGGACGCGCGCGCCCGCGACGACGTCGCACAGCACCTGGCCGGCCTCGATGCGGTCGCCGTCGCGCACGTGCCAGACCACGGCGGCGGCCGGGCTGAGCGCCTCGAACGCGGCCTCGAACCACGCGGTCCCGCACAGCACCGCGTCTTCGCGGGTGATGACGCGCCCGCGGGCATCGGTCTCGAACGGAATTAGTCGTGCCGTGAGGTCGCCGGTGCCGACGTCCTCGGCGAGCGACGTGGCGACGTTGCGCTGGATCTCGATGCGAAGCTGCTGTGAAAGACTCATGGATCGGGTTCCTCATGTGGAGGGGATGCATTCTAGCCGTTCCGGCGAAGCCCGGCCCGAGGGCGACGTGCATCGGTTCGTCATTCTAGCGCCGGAGAGGATCGGCGGCTCCGGCGGGCGAAGGCCTATCGCGGCTGCGGACGGAGCCGGGACGCGCGGCGGCTTTCGACCGCGATCATCAGGCCGGCGCTGCCGATCGTCAGAATCCCGACGAGAGCGAGGCCGTCCGGGAAATGGCCGAATCCGAACCAGCCGACGAGCGTCGCCCACATCAGCTGCACATAGAGGATCGGCGACAGCAAGGAGGCGGGCGCGTCGCGGAAGGCGCGGATCAGCAGGAAGTGACCGGTGCCGCCATAGATGCCGAGCGAGGCGATTAGCAGCGCGTCGACGGCGCCCGGCATCGGTCCGGCCCAATACCACGGCAGCAGCAGCGTCATCACGGCGGTGCCGACGAGCGCGGTGTAGAAAAGCATGTTGACCGGTGATTCGGTCGGCGACAGCTGGCGCGTGAGGATCTGGTACACCGCGTAGCTGACGGCCGCGCCGAGCGCGAGCGCGACGCCTTCGACGACCAGTCCGCTGCCCGGCCGCGCGATCAGCAGCACCCCGGCGAAGCCGGTCACGACCGCGATCCAGCGCACTGCGCCGATGCGCTCGCCGAGCAGCGGACCGGCCATCAACGTGACGAGTAGCGGTGCGGCGAAGACCATCGCGGTCGTCTCCGCGAGCGGCATCCGCTGCAGCGCGGCGATGTTCAGGAAGGTGACCGCGAGCAGGCAGGCGGCGCGGATGATCTGACGACCCGGCCGTGTCGTCGTGACGAGCTTGAGGCGCATCGACGGCGCGAGGAAAACCACCATCAGCACGAAATGCACGGCGTAACGCGCCCAGACGAGCATCGGTACCGGGTAACTCGCGGCGAGGCGCTTCGCGGTCGCGTCGAGCAGCACGAACAGGAACAGGGCGGCGAGCAGCAGCATGACGCTGCGCAGCGCGTGGGGATGGGAGTCGGTCATGAGTCAGGGGATGCGACGGTTATTGTCATTGGAAGGTCCGGCAGGACGATTCTAGCCGCTGCCGCTGCCGCTGCCGCTGCCGCGCCCGGCGTGCAGCGGACGATCGAAGCGCCGGGAGCCCGCGGCAGTCGTGAAAGCCGGTCGGTTTGCGTACAGCCGCGGCGCGGACGTCCATTGCGCGCAGGGGTGTCTCGCGAACGCGGAAGGCGTCCGTGCGACGCCCGGAAGCCTGCGGCGATTCAGCTCTTGCTGCTCTCGACGAAGTAATCGAGGCGGCCGCGGGGGGCGAGGTATTCGACCAGCTCGACCGGGAGCTTCGCCGGGCTCAACGCCGATTCGACGGTGAGATCGGCGTCGCGCAGGTCGATCAGCAAGGCTTCCGAACGCGGGATGTCCGGGTCGTGAAGCATCACGAGCGGGTGGAGCAGATCGGCGGGGTTCGTTTCGACGACCATGCCGACACCGCCGTTCGACAGCGCGACGAAGGTGCCGGGCGGATAGACGCCGAGCGTCTTGATGAACAACTGCAGCATCTGCGCGTCGTAGCGCGCGGCTTCGCTGCGGAACATCTGCCGCAGCGCGTCGGCCGGAGCCCTGGCCTCGCGCAGGTCGAAGGGATTGCACAGGTTGTCGTAGCGATTCGCGATCGCCGCGATGCGCGCGAGTCGGGGAATGCGCTCACCCGCGAGGCGGTTCGGGAAGCCGGTGCCGTCGGTGAATTCGTGATGGCACGCGATGACGTTCTTCACCGGCACCGGAAGGTCGGTGAAACCGCTGACCGCCTTGATGCCGTAGCCGACGTGCGCGCGATAGAAGTCCTCCTCCGGTCCGGTCCGTTTGCTGCTGCGGAGCACGCGCGGCGGGATGTCCTGCTTGCCGACGTCGTGGAGCAGCGCGCCGAGGCCGAGGTGACGCATCTCTTCCTCGGACAGGCGCAGCGTCTTGCCGAGCATCAGCGACAGTGCGGTCACGTTGAGCGCGTGAAACGCCAGGCCGCCTTCGCGGCTCTTCTGGCCGACGAGATGGACGACCATGTCGTCGGCCGCCAGCAGATTTTCGACAAGACCCCCGACGAGCGCGGACGCCTGCCGGTGGGCGTCGTGCGGGCGCGCGAGCAATGAGCGGAACACGTCGCTGGCCGCGACCGTGTTCTGCTCGAACAGCCGTTCGCGTCGCGCCAGGCCTTCGCGCTGCTGCCGTACCCGTTCGATGCGCGCACGCTTTTCGTCCTGCATCGAGGCGAGCGCGTTCGCCGTGAAATCGGGTTCGGGAGGGCGAGGCGTGCCGGGCGTCTCCGGGGGAAGAGGTTCGGCGCTGCTGCGCGACGGATCCCATTCGATCTCGGTGATGCCCATCGCGCGGATCGCCTGGATCTGCTTGCCGTTCGCCAGACAGAACCGGTTCAGTAGGAACGGGTGACCCATCCAGCCGTATTCGACGAGCGAGATGAAAATTCCGGGACGCAGGCGGTCAACACTTACTCGGGGCATCGGGATTCAGGCGGCCGGAGGAAAGCCGATTCTAACAGCGCTCGGCATGCAGGCTCGATACTGCGGGAGTGCGTAACCTAGCGCGGCCGGGCGGCCTTGACCATCCAGCCGTTGAACACGCCGCGCGACGCTTCGGCGACCTCGGTGGCGGTGAGGCCGATCGGTCCGATGCCTTCGCGCGCGAGGCGGTCCGCTGCGGCGCCGTGAAGGTGCACCGCCGCCAGCAGCGCCGGCTCCGCCGGCCAGCCTTGGGCGAGCAGACTCGCGATCAGACCCGTGAGCACGTCACCCATGCCGCCGGTCGCCATGCCGGGATGGCCGCTGTTGTTGATGAACCACCTGCCGTCCGGCGTCGCGAGCACGCTGCCGCTGCCCTTGAGCACGACTTCGGCATGAAAGCGACGTGCGAGCGCTAGCGCGGCGGCGACGCGGTCGGCCTGGACGCTCGCCGTATCGCTTCCGAGGAGGCGGCCGGCCTCGCCGGGGTGGGGCGTGATCAGGGTCGGCGCCGCGCGCGCCATCACGAGCGGCCGCAGATGCGGTGCGGCGGCGAGCAGGTTGAGGGCGTCGGCGTCGAGCACCAGCGGTTTGTCACTCGCGGCAGCACGCTCCACGAGTGACACGGCGAGCGCACTGGTCCCGAGTCCGGGGCCGAGGGCGAGCACGGTCGCCTGTTCGACGACTCGCTCGGGCCGTTTGAGCATCAGCTCCGGCTGGCCGCAATCGACCGCCGGGGCGTCGTCGTCGACCAGTCCGACCAGGACGCGGCCGCTGCCGAGCTTGAGCGCCGCCCGCCCCGCGAGCAGCGCGGCGCCGGTCATCCCGGGAGCGCCGCCGATGATGCCGACATCGCCATAGGTACCCTTGTGGGTGTTCTGCCGACGCGGACGCAGGAACGGGACGATCATTGCCGGGCGCACCTGGAGGCCTTGCGGCGGCAGGCGCGCTGCTGCTTCGATGTCGAGCCGGTGCACGTTGACGACGCCGGCATGATCCGGTCCGTCGAGGGTCAGCAATCCGGGCTTCAGCGCGATGAAGGTCAGCGTCGCGGTGGCGCGGAAGATCGTGCCGAGCACGCAGCCGGTGTCCGCGTCGAGCCCGCTGGGGACGTCGATCGCGAGGCGGGGGACGTCCTGCGCGTTCAACGCCGAGACCCACGTCGCGTATCGCCCCTCGACCGGGCGCTTCAGCCCGATGCCGAAGATCGCGTCGACGACCAGTGCCCAGCCGCCCGCCGGAGCGGCCGGAAAGTCGGAAACCGTTTCTCCGCCTGCCGCGCGCCACGCGGCGAACGCCGCGGCGGCGTCGGGCGGGAGCGCCGCCGGATCGTCGGCGAAAGCGACCGTGACGTTGCGTCCGGCCTGCAGCAGCCGCCGGGCCATGACGAAGCCGTCGCCGCCGTTGTTGCCCGGCCCGCATGCGATGAGGATCGGGCCGCTGCGGTCCTGCGTCAGGCGCACCGCTTCTTCCGCCGAAGCACGGCCGGCACGCTCCATCAGGGTCGGCTGGGCGCCGGGTGTGACCAGCGCCTCGATTGCGCGGATGCCGGCAACCGGATAGATCGGGCTGGGGGGCTGCAACATGGACGCTCCGGATGACAGGGGGAAGCGGCGATTCTACCGCCGGCGCTCTCCCGGTCCTTCATCGCGGGGGAAAAAAGGCAGCTCAAGCCCCGGCACGGCTGCGGCGCGAAAGCCCGGGTGCTTCAGTTCTCCGGGTGCCCGCGGCGCTTCTCGATCCGGGTCTCCTGCGCGAGTTCCACGGTCCCGTCCTCGTGCTGGGTCTCGAGCCGGACGGTGAAGCCCCACAGTCGCGCCATGTGCTTCATGACCTCATCGGCGGTCCCGCCGAGCGGCCGGCGGCGGTACTGCTGGTGGCGCAGCGTCAGCGAGCGGTCGCCGCGCAGGTCGACGTTCCACACCTGGATGTTCGGTTCGCGGCTGCCGAGGTTGTACTGGTCCGACAGGATTTCGCGCACGCGGCGATAGCCCGAACTGTCATGAATCGCCGAAACCTTGAGCTTCGGTTCGTGTTCGTCGTCGAGGATTGCGAACAGCCGGAAATCGCGCATGATTTTCGGCGACAGGTACTGCGCGACGAAGCTCTCGTCCTTGAAGTTTCGCATCGCGAATTCCATGGTCTCGCGCCAGTCGCTGCCCGCGATGTCCGGGAACCACGCGTAATCCTCTTCGGTCGGCGACTCGCAAATGCGGCGGATGTCCTGCCACATCGCGAAGCCGAGCGCGTACGGGTTGATGCCGTTGTACCAGCGCTCGTTGTACGCCGGCTGATAGACGACGTTGGTGTGCGACTGCAGGAATTCGAGCATGAAGCTATCGGCGAGCAGCCCTTCGTCGTACAGCCGGTTGAGGAGCGTGTAGTGCCAGAAGCACGCCCAGCCCTCGTTCATCACCTGCGTCTGCCGCTGCGGGAAGAAGTACTGCGCGATCTTGCGCACGATGCGGACGATCTCGCGCTGCCACGGCTCGAGCAGCGGCGCATGTTTTTCGACAAAGTAGAGAAGGTTCTCCTCCGGCTCGGGCGGGAAGCGCTGCACCTGCACCTTGTCGGGCTTCGTGTCGTGGACCGGCAGCGTGCGCCACAGCTGGTTGACCTGGCTCTGCAGATACTCGGTGCGCTCCGCCTGGCGCAGCTTTTCCTTCGCCAGCGACAGCTTCGGCGGTCGCTTGTAGCGGTCGACGCCGAGGTTCATCAGCGCGTGGCACGAGTCGAGCAGCAGCTCGACTTCCTCCTCGCCGTAACGCTCCTCGCATTCGGCGATGTAGTGCCGCGCGAAGATCAGGTAGTCGATGATCGCGTCGGCGTTCGTCCAGGTCTGGAAGAGGTAGTTGCCCTTGAAGAAGCTGTTGTGGCCGTAGGCCGCGTGCGCGATCACCAGCGCCTGCATCGTCAGCGTGTTCTCTTCCATCAGGTACGCGATGCAGGGGTTAGAGTTGATGACGATTTCGTACGCGAGTCCCATCTGGCCGCGGCGGTAGCTCTTCTCGGTCGACAGGAAATGCTTGCCGAACGACCAGTGGTGGTAATTGACCGGCATGCCGACCGACGCATACGCGTCCATCATCTGCTCAGCGGTGATCAGTTCGATCTGCGGCGGATAGACGTCAAGGCCGAATTCCTTCGCGACGCGGGTGATCTGCTCGTGGTACTCGTCGATCGCCTCGAAGCTCCATTCCGAGGTCGCGGGCAACTGGGTCGACTTCTTTACGGTCGCACGTTTCATACGAGGGTCTTCTTGAACAGTTCGCGGAAAACCGGGTAGATGTCGGCCGGCGCTTCGATTCTCTGCAGCGCGAAGTTCTTGTGCGCGGAGAACAGCTTTTCGTATTCGCGCCAAAGGTTCTGCGGCTCCCCGGGCGTGATCTCGATGTACGCGAAATACTGGCACCACGGCAGGATCTGCGCGCCGAGGATCTCGCGGCAGATCGGCGAGTCGTTATCCCAGTTGTCGCCGTCGGAGGCCTGCGCGCCGTAGATGTTCCAGTTGCCGTGGCCGTAGCGTTTGGCGATGACTTCATGCATCAACTTCAGCGCGCTGGACACGACGGTGCCGCCGGATTCGCGCGAGTGGAAGAATTCTTCCTCATCGACTTCCTTCGCGACCGTGTGATGGCGGATGAAGACGACGTCGATGTGCTCGTACGTGCGGTTCAGGAAGAGGTACAGCAGCATGAAGAAGCGCTTCGCGGTCGCCTTCTTCTCCTCGTCCATCGACCCCGACACGTCCATCACGCAGAACATTACCGCCTGGGTCGTCGGCTTCGGCACCTTGATGCGGTTGTTGTAGCGCAGGTCGAAACTGTCGATGAACGGAATCGCCTCGATCTTCGCGCGCAATCGCGCGATTTCGGTGCGTAGCTCGTCCGCGTGTTCGCTGTCCCCGCCGCCCGAGGCGACGAGTTCCTCGAGTTCCTGTTGCAGTGCGCGCAGCCGCGATACCGACGGCGAACCGAGCGCGAGGCGGCGACCGAGCGCGCCGCGCATCGAGCGGATGATGTTGATGTTCGCCGGCGTGCCGTCCGAGGTGAACCCGGCGCGCTGCGTCTTGAAGTCGGTGACCCGCGCGAGCTGCGTGCGGATCAGGTTCGGCAGCGCGAGGTCGTCGAAGAAGATATCGAGGAACTCTTCACGCGAGAGCTGGAAGACGAAGTCGTCCTCGCCTTCACCCTCGTTGCTCGCCTTGCCGCCGCCTTTGCCGCCACCGCCCGAAGGTGGCCGGTTGATCAGATCGCCGGTCGAAAACTGGTCGTTGCCGGAGAACACCTGGTCCCAGATGCCGCCCCGGCCGTGCTGGAACTGCGGCTCGCTGAGGTCCTTCGACGGTATTGAGATCTGCTCGCCGTTATCGAGATCGCGGATCGAGCGGTTCTGGATCGCGTCGCTCACGGCCCGGCGGATCTGCTGCTTGAAGCGGCGCATGAAGCGCTGGCGATTGACGGCGCTTTTCTTCTTGCTGTCGAACCTGCGATCGATGATGCGGGTCATGAGGCCCTCCGAAGTCGATGCGGGACGCCGCCCGGGCACGCGACCCGGGCGGCGCGACGATCACGAGGATTTGCGAACCCGCAGATACCACTCGCACAGCAACCGCACCTGTTTCTCGGTGTAGCCCTTCTCGATCATGCGGTCGACGAAGTCCTGGTGCTTCTTCTGCTCCTCGCCGCTCGCCTTCGCGTTGAAGCTGATGACCGGCAGTAGTTCCTCCGTGTTCGAGAACATCTTCTTCTCGATCACGCCGCGCAGCTTCTCGTAGCTCGTCCAGCTCGGGTTCTTGCCGTCGTTCTTCGCCCGGGCGCGCAGCACGAAGTTCACGACCTCGTTGCGGAAATCCTTCGGGTTGCTGATGCCCGCCGGCTTCTCGATCTTTTCGAGCTCGTCGTTCAACGCGGAACGGTCGAGGATCTCGCCGGTGTTCGGATCGCGGAATTCCTGATCCTGGATCCAGAAGTCGGCGTAAGTCACGTAGCGATCGAAAATGTTCTGCCCGTATTCGGAGTAGCTTTCGAGGTACGCCGTCTGGATTTCCTTGCCGATGAATTCGGCGTAGCGCGGCGCGAGGTACTCCTTGATGTAGCCCATGTAGCGCGCCTCGGTTTCGGCCGGGTACTGCTCCTGCTCGATCTGCTGTTCGAGCACGTACATCAGGTGCACCGGGTTCGCCGCGACCTCGCGGTGGTCGAAGTTGAACACCTTCGACAGCGCCTTGAACGCGAAGCGCGTCGACAGCCCCGTCATGCCTTCGTCGACGCCGGCGTAGTCGCGGTACTCCTGGAAGCTCTTCGCCTTCGGGTCGGTGTCCTTGAGGTTCTCGCCGTCATAGACGCGCATCTTTGAATAGATGCTCGAGTTCTCCGGCTCCTTCAGTCGCGACAGCACCGCGAACTGCGCCATCATCTTCAGCGTGTCCGGTGCGCACGGCGCCTTCGACAGCGAGCTCTCGACGAGCAGCTTCTCGTAGATGTGCACTTCGTCCGAGACGCGCAGGCAGTACGGCACCTTCACGGTGTAGATCCGGTCGAGGAAGGCCTCGTTGTTCTTGTTGTTCTTGAATGCGACCCATTCGGACTCGTTCGAGTGCGCCATCACGATGCCGTCGAACGGGATCGCGCCGAAGCCCTCCGTGCCCTTGTAGTTGCCTTCCTGCGTCGCCGTCAGCAGCGGATGCAGCACCTTGATCGGCGCCTTAAACATCTCGACGAATTCGAGCAGGCCGCGGTTCGCGAGGCACAGGCCACCGGAATAGCTGTACGCGTCCGGGTCGTCCTGCGAGTATTCCTCTAGCTTGCGGATGTCGATCTTGCCGACGAGCGACGAGATGTCCTGGTTGTTTTCGTCGCCCGGTTCGGTCTTCGCGACCGCGGTCTGCTTCAGCACGGACGGACGCAGCTTGACGACGCGAAAGCGCGTGATGTCGCCGCCGAACTCGTGCAGCCGCTTCACGGCCCACGGGCTCATGATGGTATTGACGTAACGGCTCGGGATGCCGAAATCGTCCTCGAGCAGACGGCCGTCCTCGTTGAGATCGAACAGGCCGAGCGGCGATTCATGGACCGGCGAGCCCTTGATCGCGTAGAACGGCACCTTCTCGATCAGCGACTTGAGTTTTTCCGCGAGCGAGGACTTGCCGCCTCCGACCGGCCCGAGCAGGTAGAGGATCTGTTTCTTTTCCTCCAGCCCCTGCGCCGCGTGCCGGAAGTACGCCACGATGTGCTCGATGACCTCTTCCATTCCGTAGAAGTCGCGGAAAGCGGGGTAGAGCTTCAGGACCTTGTTCGAGAAGATGCGCGAGAGACGCGGATCGAGGCGGGTGTCGACGAGTTCCGGGTCCCCGATCGCCATCAGCATCCGTTCTGCAGCGGTCGCGTAGGCCGAACGGTCCGATTTGCAGAGTTCGAGATACTCCTGGATCGACATCTCTTCTTCACGGGCTGCTTCGAATCGCGCTTGGTAGGCGTTGAAGATGCTCATCTGAATGTCTCCTGTCGTGGTCGAACCGTCGCGGTGGCGGTGCGGGAACCCGTCGCCGGTTCCTGCGGCTCACGGGAATTTCCCGTGATTCCGGTATTAGCGGTCGTCACCCGTCAGAGAGGGGATGGCGCTGCAAGTTCCATGCAATCCACCTGCCCCGTCTGCAAGACTCACCGGCCCATTCTGACCCCTCGAACCGCCTGGAAGGAAGGCCTGATTGCTGTGATAGAATCGAGATTTATTCGTAACATTCTGCCGTAGCAGAAACCCTTCCGGAATAACGGAAATAAGCGATCCGGATCCGCCGCGGCGCAACTTTGACTTGTCAGGAATGACCTATGCAGACCAACCAGGAAACGCAGGGCGCGCTCGAGCGCCGCATCGACATGACTGTGCCCATGGCGGAAATCGAAAAGGAAGTCGATTCGCGCCTGAAGCGTATGGCCCGCACAGTGAAAATGCCCGGCTTCCGCCCCGGCAAGGTCCCGATGAAGATCGTCGCCCAGACCTACGGCTCGCAGGCGCGCTCGGAGGCGATCGGCGCGGCGGTCGAAAAGGTATTCGGTGACAAGGTCCGGGAACAGAACCTGCGGGTCGCCGGCTACCCGCGGATCGAGCCGATACAGGGCGCGGGCGAGGGAACGTTGGAATTCAGTGCGGTGTTCGAAGTCTACCCGCAGGTGCCGCTGGGCGAACTGTCGGAGCACAAGATCGAGCGTCCGACGCTGGCCGTGGGGGACGCCGAGGTCGACAAGACGATCGACGTGCTGCGCAAGCAGCGCACGACGTTCGAAGCTGTCGATCGCGCCGCCCAGGATGGCGACCGGGTGGTCATCGATTTCGCCGGCCGCAAGGACGGTGAGCTCTTTGAAGGCGGCAAGGCGGAAGACTTCCCGTTCGTGATCGGCGCGGGCTCGATGCTGAAGGATTTCGAGACCGCGGTGACCGGGTTGAAGGCGGGCGAAAGCAAGACCTTCGACATGACCTTCCCCGAGGACTATCACGCGGCCCATCTGGCCGGCCAGCAGGTGCAGTTCGAGATCACCGTGAAGCGGGTCGAAGGTCCGAAGCTGCCGGAGATCGACGCCGATTTCGCGAAGGCGCTCGGTGTCGCCGACGGCGACGTGACGAAGCTGCGCGATGAAGTTCGTGCGAACCTCGAGCGCGAGGTGAAGCGTCGCATCCAGGCGAAGATCAAGGAGCAGGTGATGGACGCGCTGCTCGCTGCGAACCCGATCGAAGTGCCGAAGGCGCTCGTCGAGCAGGAGTCGCGGCAACTGGCGGAGAACGCGAAGCGCGACCTCGAGATGCGTGGCATGAAAACCAAGGACATCCCGGTCGAGCCGGCCTGGTTCGCCGATCAGGCGGTGCGCCGCGTCAAGCTCGGGTTGATCATGGCAGAATTGGTCAAGGCCAAGGAACTCTACGCCAAGCCGGAACAAGTTCGCGCTTTGGTGGACGAAATGGCACAGAGCTACGAAGATCCTGCCGAACTCGTGCGCTGGTACTACGCGCAGCCGGAGCGGCTCGCGCAGGCGGAGGCGGTGGTGATCGAGGACAACGTGGTCGGGTGGGTGGCGTCGCAGACCCAAACCACCGACAAGCCGGTGTCTTTTGACGAACTGATGGGTAACGCGGCCTGACGCCGCAAAGGGCGAACGATGAACAACGCAGCGCCATACGGAAGCAATTGGGACCCGGTCGCCCTCGGCCTGGTCCCGATGGTCGTCGAACAGAGCGGGCGCGGCGAGCGCGCCTACGACATTTACTCGCGGCTGCTGAAGGAGCGGGTGATCTTTCTGGTCGGACCGGTCAATGACGTGACCGCGAACCTGATCGTGGCGCAGCTCCTGTTCCTCGAGTCCGAAAACCCGGACAAGGACATTTATTTCTACATTAACTCGCCGGGCGGGTCGGTGTCCGCCGGCATGGCGATCTACGACACGATGCAGTTCATCAAGCCGCATGTCAGCACGCTGTGCATCGGCATGGCGGCGAGCATGGGCTCGTTCCTGCTCGCCGCGGGCGAAAAGGGCAAGCGCTTCTGCCTGCCGAACTCGCGCGTGATGATCCACCAGCCGCTGGGCGGTTTCCAGGGGCAAGCGTCGGATATCGAAATCCACGCGCGCGAGATTCTCAGTATCCGCGCGAAACTCAACGAAATGCTCGCGAAACATACCGGGCAGCCGCTCGAACGGATCGAGAAGGACACCGATCGGGACCGGTTCATGTCTGCGACCGAGGCGACGGAATACGGGATTGTCGACCGCGTGTTGACGACCCGCTCGGACGCCTGAATCAAGAGAGGAAGACCATGACGGAGAAAAAGGCGGGAGGCGAAAAGCTTCTTTACTGCTCGTTCTGCGGGAAGAGCCAGCATGAGGTTCGCAAGCTCATTGCGGGTCCGTCAGTCTTCATCTGCGACGAGTGCATCGAACTGTGCAACGACATCATCCGCGACGAGATTTCCGAAGCGACCGATGCCGAGGGCGCGCGGGCCAGCCTGCCGACGCCGCAGGAGATCTGCGAGATCCTGAACCAGTACGTGATCGGGCAGACGCAGGCGAAGCGCAATCTTTCCGTCGCTGTTTATAACCATTACAAGCGTCTGCGCCATCTCGCCGTCCGCAAGGACGAAGTCGAGCTGTCGAAGAGCAACATCCTACTGATCGGTCCGACCGGATCGGGCAAGACGCTGCTGGCGCAGACGCTCGCGCGCCTGCTCAACGTGCCGTTCGTGATGGCCGATGCGACGACGCTGACCGAAGCCGGCTACGTCGGCGAGGATGTCGAGAACATCATCCAGAAGCTGCTGCAGAAGTGCGACTACGACGTCGACAAGGCGCAGAACGGCATCGTGTACATCGACGAGATCGACAAGATTTCGCGCAAGTCCGACAACCCGTCGATCACGCGCGATGTGTCGGGCGAGGGCGTGCAGCAGGCGCTCCTGAAGCTCATCGAAGGCACGGTCGCTTCGATTCCGCCGCAGGGCGGGCGCAAGCACCCGAACCAGGACTTCATTCAGGTCGACACGACGAACATCCTGTTCATCTGCGGCGGGGCATTCGACGGCCTCGACAAGGTGATCCGCAATCGCACCGAGAAGATCGGCATCGGCTTCGGCGCGCAGATCAAGAGCCGCGAGGGCAGGGATGTCTCCGAGTCCTTCCGCCAGGTCGAGCCTGAAGACCTCATCAAGTTCGGCCTGATCCCAGAATTCGTCGGCCGGCTGCCGGTCGTCGCGACCTTGCAGGAACTCGACGAGGAGGCGCTGATCCAGATCCTCGTGGAGCCGAAGAACGCACTCGTCAAGCAGTACCAGAAGCTGTTCTCGATGGAGGGCGTCGAACTGGAAATCCGCCCGGCCGCGCTGCACGCGGTCGCGAAAAAGGCGATCCGCCGCAAGACCGGGGCACGTGGTTTGCGTTCGATCCTCGAGTCGGCATTGCTCGACATCATGTACGACCTGCCGGCAATGGAAAGCGTCGAGAAGGTCGTCGTCGATGAAGGAACGATCGAAGAGGGCGCTCAGCCGCTGCTGATCTACGCGGAACAGGCCAAGGTATCCGGTTCGAACTGACCGGCTGACGGCCGATCCGGTCGCGCGACGCTTGATTTTTCCTGGTCGGGCCCCCATGTGGGCTCGACACGTCTTTAGAGGTAAAAACAATCATGTCAGGCCCGCTTGACCTCCCCACCGAACAAATGGAACTGCCCCTCCTGCCGCTACGGGACGTCGTGGTGTTCCCGCACATGGTGATTCCCCTCTTCGTCGGGCGCCCGAAGTCGATCAAGGCGCTCGAAAACGCGATGGAGGCGGGCAAGGGGATCCTCCTCGTCGCACAGAAGTCCGCTGCGAAGGATGAGCCGTCTGCCGAGGATCTCTACGAGATCGGCTGCATCGCGAACATCCTGCAGATGCTCAAGCTGCCCGACGGCACGATCAAGGTGCTCGTCGAAGGCGTGCAGCGCGGCCGCGTCGACTCCGTCGAGGACCTGCGCAGCGTGTTCGTCGCGAAGGTCACGCCGGTGCCGGTGCCCGAGACGGACAACAACGAGCTCGAGGCGATGCGCCGCGCGATCATCGCGCAGTTCGACCAGTACGTGAAACTGAACAAGAAGATCCCGCCGGAGATTCTCGCGTCGCTCGCCGGCATCGAAGACCCCGGCCGCCTTGCCGACACGATCGCCGCGCACCTGCCGCTGAAGCTCGAACAGAAGCAGGAAGTGCTCGAAATGTTCGGCACCGGCGAGCGGCTCGAGCGCCTGCTGACCCAGCTCGAAACCGAACTCGACATCCTGCAGGTCGAAAAGCGCATCCGCGGCCGCGTCAAGCGCCAGATGGAGAAGAGCCAGCGCGAGTACTACCTCAACGAGCAGGTCAAGGCGATCCAGAAGGAACTCGGGGAAGGCGAGGAAGGTGCCGACCTCGAGGAAATGGACAAGAAGATCAAGGCCTCCGGTATGCCGAAGGAGGCGCTTGCGAAGGCTCAGTCCGAACTCAAGAAGCTGCGCCTGATGTCGCCGATGTCGGCCGAAGCGACCGTCGTGCGCAATTACATCGAAACGCTGATCGGCCTGCCGTGGAAGCGCAAGTCGCGCGTCAGCAAGGACCTCGGCGAGGCCCAGAAGGTGCTCGACCGCGACCACTACGGTCTCGAGCGCGTCAAGGAACGCATCCTCGAATATCTCGCGGTCCAGCAGCGCGTGGACAAGGTCAAGGCGCCGATCCTGTGCCTCGTCGGCGCCCCCGGCGTCGGGAAGACGTCGCTCGGGCAGTCGATCGCGAAGGCGACGAACCGCAAGTTCGTGCGCATGGCCCTCGGCGGCGTGCGTGACGAGGCCGAGATCCGCGGCCACCGCCGCACGTATATCGGCTCGATGCCGGGCAAGATCCTGCAGAACATGCAGAAGGTCGGCGTCAAGAACCCGCTTTTCCTGCTCGACGAAGTGGACAAGCTCGGGCAGGACTTCCGCGGCGATCCGAGCTCCGCGCTGCTCGAAGTGCTCGATCCGGAGCAGAACCACACGTTCGCCGACCACTACATCGAAGTCGACTTCGACTTGTCCGATGTGATGTTCGTCGCGACCGCGAACACGCTGAACATCCCGGCGCCGCTCCTCGACCGGATGGAAGTGATCCGCCTGTCGGGCTACACCGAGGACGAGAAGGTCAACATCGCGCAACGCTATCTGCTGCCGAAGCAGATGAAGAACAACGGCCTGAAGCGCGACGAGCTGTCGGTGACCGAGGACGCGCTGCGCGACGTCTGCCGCTATTACACGCGGGAGGCGGGCGTGCGCAGCCTCGAACGCGAAATTTCGAAGATCTGCCGCAAGGTCGTGAAATCGCTGGTGCTGCGCAACCGGTCGACGAAGATCGTCGTCAACGCGAAGAGCCTCGACAAGTACCTCGGCGTGCGCAAGTACTCGTTCGGCGTCGCGGAGAAGGAAAACCAGGTGGGGCAGGTGACCGGCCTCGCCTGGACCGAGGTCGGCGGCGAGCTGCTGACGGTCGAAGCGGTCGTGTTGCCGGGCAAGGGCAAGGTCATGACCACCGGCAAGCTCGGCGAGGTGATGCAGGAGTCGATCCAGGCGGCGCTGTCGGTCGTGCGCAAGCGCGCCCGCTCGCTCGGCATCCACGACGACTTCTACCAGAAGAGCGACATCCACATCCACCTGCCGGAAGGGGCGATTCCGAAGGACGGCCCGTCGGCCGGCATCGCGATCTCGACGGCGCTGGTTTCGGTGCTGACCGGCATCCCGGTGCGCTGCGACGTCGCGATGACGGGTGAGATCACGCTGCGGGGTGAGGTTCTCCCGATCGGTGGTCTGAAGGAAAAACTCCTCGCGGCCGTGCGCGGCGGAATCCGCGTCGCGCTGATTCCCGAGGAGAACGTCAAGGATCTCGCCGACATCGCCGACAACATCAAGAATGCGCTGAAGATTACGCCGGTACGCTGGATCGATCAGGTGCTCGAACATGCACTCGAACGCCAGCCGCAGCCGCTGACCGAGTCGGAGGTCGAGGACCACGCCCGTGCGGTGCGGGACGAGTCCGAATCGGCCGGGGGCGGGAAAGCGGTGCGCGCGCACTGAGGGCGGAGTATTGATAAGTCCTCGAAGGCGCGGCCGTTCGCACTTAAGGCATCGGCCGCGACCCGGGACGTCGGATCGCACGGACGCGGCGAAGGCGCTGAAATTCATGCTGGCAAAGCACCGGAAGATGCTTTAGAATTACCGGCTTTCCCGTCTGCCGAAAGGCGGCGCGCCGGACACGGGTGCTTAGCTCAGTTGGTAGAGCGTCGCCCTTACAAGGCGAATGTCGGCGGTTCGACCCCGTCAGCACCCACCAGTAATACGAACAAAAAGCGCAGTACGCAGCAAACTTGCAGGCCCGCCTCGTGCGGGCCTTTTGTTTTTGTGCCCCTGCCAATGCCGAACTGTCGCGGCGACAATCCGCAGCGCCCATCCGTCGCGTGGGAGGAATCCCGATGCGCGGCAGAAAATCCGCCCGGTGAAGGATTCGGCCTGCGACGAACGCAGCGCTGGCCGAAGTCTCGCAGACCGCACCCCGCTGGCGGCGTGCCACGCCCGTAGTCGTCCCGGCCGTTCCGCAGATCCCTTCAGCCGTCTCCGCCCGAGTTGTAAAAGTTGCTGCCGCCGGTAGCTTTTCCAGCCGGACCGGAGCCGATCGTTTCGGCGACGGGGACGGCGGCGGCGGGCACCGGGTTTGCACCTGTGGGCCTCGCACGGACTATCAGGAGACGGTCATGGCAAGCCAGCAGAAGCGCGAGGATTCGGAGCGCGCCGTGCCGAGACCGGTGCAGGTGCAGAAGTTTCTCGGCGGACTCGATTATCCCGTAGGCAAGAGGGCGCTCCTCGACCGTGCGCGCGGCGAAGGCGCCGACGAGAACGTGATGGAGGCGCTCGAACGCATTACCGACCGTGAGTACGACAGCCCGACGGCTGTGTCGCGGGAGGTGGGCGAACTTGACTGACATGACCGGAATGCTCGGGTCGGGCGTCGTGACGGCGCGCCCGGTGTTCGATCTCGAGGCACGCCTGATCATCGGGTTCCACGACCGTTTTCTCGCCGGCGAGGCGCCGGTTGCGCAGACCGGCTCGCCCGACCTTTGGCGCTGGATCGAGGAAAATCACCGCAGCAATTCGGCGCTGTGGCGAGAGGAGGACAAGGCTCGCCGCACCGATTTGCCGGACGCTGAGATCGTCGGCTGCAAGCGCAGCATCGACGCGCTGAACCAGTGTCGGAACGACGCCGTCGAGGCGCTCGACAACTGCATCCTGTTCGCGCTCGGCCGGCGCGGCGGCGAGGCGGCGGGGCGCCAGTCGAGCGAGACCGCGGGCGCGATGGTCGATCGGCTCTCGATCCTCGCGCTCAAGATCCATCACATGCGCTTGCAGACGCAGCGGCACGACGTGGACGAGGCGCACATGCAGCGCTGCGCCGACAAGCTCGCGACGCTGATCGCGCAGCGCAACGACCTCGCCGCGTGCTTCGACCGACTGCTGTGGGAGGCCCGCTGCGGCGCCGCGCATTTCAAGACCTACCGCCAGTTCAAGATGTACAACGACCCGTCGACGAACCCCGAGCTTTACGGTCGCCGCGATCGCGCGGACGCCGGCGGCGGCGCGGTAGACGTCCTGATCCCGACCTGCGACCGTCCGGCGGCCCTCGCGGTGACGCTCACGTCGCTGTTCGCGCAAAGCCATCCGGACCTGCGGGTCGTGATTTCGGACCAGGGCGAGGTCCGCCGCGTCGACCAGTCGGCCGAAGTCACGGGGGTGCGGCGGCTGCTCGTCGCGAAAGGCTGCGAGGTCGAGGTGCACCGTCACCTCCCGCGCCGCGGGCTTGCGGAGCAAAGGCATTTCCTGCTCGCGCAAGCCCGGGCGCCGCATGTGCTCTTCCTCGACGACGACGTCGTGCTTGAGCCGGATCTCGTCGCGCGCCTGCTGAAGGCGCTCCGCGAGCAGGGCTGCGGTTTCGTCGGCAGTGCGCTGATCGGCATGAGCCACGCGGGCGACACCCGCCCGCACCAGCAGCGCATCGAGTTCTGGGACGGCCCGGTCGAGCCCGAGGACGTCGCGCCCGGCAGCGCCGCGTGGGAGCGCCACCAGCTGCACAGCGCCGCGAATCTCTATCACGTGCAGACCCGGCTCGGCTTGCGGCGCGAGGACCAGCGCCTCTACCGCGTCGCATGGGTCGGCGGCTGCGTGCTTTTCGACGCCGCGAAGCTGCGCGCGGCGGGCGGATTCGACTTCTGGGACGAGCTTCCCGCCGAGCATTGCGGCGAGGACGTGTACGCGCAGTTGCGCGTCATGTCGCGATACGGCGGTTGCGGCGTGATCCCGTCGGGCGCGTACCACCAGGAGCTGCCGACGACCATCCCGCACCGCGACGTCGACGCGCCGTTCGCGCTGCAGCGCGGAGGTGCGGCAACGTGATCGGGCGAGCAGCTGCCGGCGTCCGCGAGCCGGTCCCCGACGTCGCATCGATCGCCGTGCTGCGCCCGAACCAGGTCGGCGACTTCATATTCGCGCTGCCGGCGCTCGCAGCGCTGCGCGAAACCTATCCGGCCGCGCGCATCGTCTATCTCGGCCGCGCGTGGCACAAGGCTTTTCTCGACCGGCGCACGCCGCTCGTCGACGAGGTCGTCGTGCTGCCGCCGGTGCCGGGAGTCGGCGCGCCGCCCGGCGTCGTGGTCGACGCGGGACCGATCGAGTCGGCCTGCGCGGCGCTGCGTGATCGTCGCTTCGATATCGCGTGCCAGTTCTACGGGGGCGGCCGCCACTCGAACCCGTTCATCAAGCGGCTCGGTGCGCGGATGACTGTGGGGGTGCGCGCCGCCGACGCGGAACCGCTCGACCGATGGCTACCGTACGTCCCGTGGCACAACGAGCGGCTGCGGCTGCTCGAGGCGGTCGGACTGGTGGGTGCGCGCCCCGCCGAACTTCAGCCGCTGCTCCCGGTGCTGCCGCGCGACCGCGACGAACTCGCCGCGAAGCTGAGGCTCCCCGGCGAACGGCCGCTCCTCGTGTTGAGTCCCGGTGCGAGCGACCCGCGCCGACGGTGGCCCGTCGAGAAGTTCGCTGCCGTCGCCGACATGTTCGCCCGCGAAGGAGCGTGCGTGGTCGTACAGGGCGGCGGGGCGGATGAGCTCGAACTCTCCGCGAGGATCGTTGCCGCGATGCGCGAACCGGCAATCGATTCGGGGGGCCTGTTGTCGCTCGATGGCCTCGCGGCGCTGCTCCAGCGCGCGCGCCTCGTCATCGCGAGCGACAGTGGCCCGCTGCAGCTCGCGCAGGCGCTGGGGACGCCGACGGTCGGCATCTTCTGGTTCGTCAACCTGCTGATCTCCGGCCCGCTGACCTCGCACCGTAACCGCTGTGCGGCGTCGCTCCGGCGCGCCTGCCCCGTCTGTGGCCGCGACAACCTCCATTCGCGCTGTGAGCACGACCCGTCCTTCGTCGAGGACGTCAGCACGG
>NZ_JAKFEF010000084.1:0-2420 GCF_036675785.1 Aromatoleum sp. | reverse complement strand
GCCTGGTACGACTGCTGGTAGCGGATCAGATTCGCCGCTTCCTCGTCGAGATTGACGCCCGACAGCGCCTGCTGCGCGTCGGTCGCCTGCTGCAGTTGCGCCGCCTGCGCCGCTTCGCCGATCTGCACTTCGCGCGTCTTGTTGCCGACGAAACTGACGAGCTGTGAGTACGACGACTGGAACGTCGCGGTGCCGCCGTTCATGACCCGCAAGGATTGCAGGGCCGCGAGCTTCAGCGCGTTCTCGTTGTTGCTTGCGCCGGGGAGCGCGGTACTCGACGCAGCGACGTCGCGCGGATCGCGGATCGCCACCGCGAAGGCGCCCGCCGCCGAGCGCAGGCTGACCGCGTTGCCCGCCATCGCGCTGATGTCGGCGAAAAAGGCGCCGCCCGCGGCCCCGTCGAGATCGATGCCCGCCGCGTGCTGCGTGTTGAATTCGCCCGCGACCGACACGGCGATCTGGCCGAGCTGCGTGCGCGCACTATCGAGCGTCTCGCTGCGGAACTTCAGCAGGCCGCCGAGCTGCCCGCCGGAAAACAGCGAATCGGGCAGCAGCACCGAACCGTTGTCCGGCGTCGTGAGCCGGATCTCGCCACGGAAGGGGTCGGCGGGGACCGACGAATCCGGCGCGACGACGAGCTGCGACACCGCCGAGCCGACGACGAGCGATTGGCCGCTGCCGACGAAGACGCTCAGCGAACCGTCGGATTCGGTGAACGTGCTGACCTTGACGAGCTTGTTCAGCTCGGCGACGAGGTTGTCGCGTTGGTCGAGAAGATCGTTCGCCGGCACCGACGGTCCGCCGACCTGCAGCACGCCGATGCGCTGGTTCATGTCGGCGATCTGGCGCGCGTAGGCGTTGATCGAATCGACCGTGCTGACGATCTGCCCTTCGTTGAGGTCGCGGATCTCGTTCAAGCGCGTGTCGAGCGCATTGAAGCGCGCGGCGAGCGACTCGGCGCTGGAAATCAGCGCCTGCCGCGCGGGAATGCTCGCGGGGTTCGTCGCGACGTCCTGCACGCCGGCGAAGAAGTCGGCGAGCGCCGGCGCCAGGCCGGCGTTCGGGTCGGCGAGCAGGTTGTCGAGTTGCGAGATCTGCGCGCCGTAGGCCGAGAACTCCTCCTTGCGCGCGGACGCGTTCAGCACCTGCTGGCCGAGGAACTGGTCGTACTGGCGGCGGACGCTGTCGACTTTCGAGCCCTGGCCGAAAAAGCCCGCGCCGGAAAACAGCGGATCGTTCGTCGTGATGACGGTCGTCTGGCGGTTGTAGCCCGGGGTGTTCGCGTTCGTGATGTTGTGGCTGGTCGTCAACAGGTTCGCTTGCGCGCTGTTGATTCCCGTCAGACCGATGCCCAGTAGCCCCGCCATGATGCTTTCCCTTTTCCTGCTGCTCTTACGGCATTCCGTAGCAAAACTTCTGCCAGAACCTCCGCGCCCTCAGTCTCTCGCCGCGCGGCTCAGGCGAGCAGCGCCGAGCGCAGCGTCCGGCCGTCGATGATCCGCGCGAGCTTGTCCGCGTACATCGGGTCGGTCGCGTAACCGGCCTGCTGCAGGCTGCGCGCGAAGCCTTTCGCGTCGGTCTGGCCGAGCACCTTCGCGTAGCGCGGGCTCTGCTGCAGCAGGTTCGCGTAGTCGCGGAATGCTTCCTCGTACGACCCGTACGCGCGAAAGCGCGCGATCTCGGTGTGTTTGCGGCCGTTCGCGTATTCGGTGACCGGCACCTCGACGACCGGCCCCTTCCAGTTCGCGCCGGCCTTGATGTTGAAGAGGTTGTAGCTCGGCCGCCCGTCGGCGTGCCGCAGCTCGGCACGGCCCCAGCCGGTTTCGAGCGCCGCCTGCGCGACCACGAAGCGCGCCGGAATGCCGGTTGCGCGGCTCGCCTCGTCGGCCTCGGCCCAGACACGATTGACGAACTCCTGCGGCCGGCCCGGTGTCGCCGCGCGCGCGCGCGTCGCGTCCGCTGCTGCCGTTTGCCCGGCCCGCGGCACCACTCCGGCGACCGCGCCCATCCCCGACGTGCCCGCCGCCCCTCTCGCCGCGGCGCGGCGCGCATACGCTGCGTCGAGCGCCGCGTTCGCCTGCGCGGCGAGTTCGGACGTCGAACCCGGCTCACGGGCGGCGGAAATTGCCGCGTCGCGCGGACGGGCGGCTGGAATTGCCGTGCGCGGCGGCACGGCAGGTCCGCTCCCAGTCGCCGGCGCGGCGGACAACCCGTCCGTTCCGGGCTCGCGCTTCTCCGCCACGTCGCCGCCCAGTTGCCGGTAGATCACGTCCGCGAGCCCGACGCCGCGGCCCTGCGCGAGGTTCGTCGACATCTGCTGGTCCTGCAGCGACTGGAAGAGCCGCGTCTGGTCGGTGTCGAGCACGCCGTTCGACGGCACCGCGTCGCGCATCGACTTCATCACCATCTGCAGGAACAGC
>NZ_JAKFEF010000070.1:0-2507 GCF_036675785.1 Aromatoleum sp. | reverse complement strand
GGCTGTATGCACGACCAGGCCCGGCACGTGGCGGTCGGCGGGGACTTCCCACAATTCCTTGAGGCCGATGCCGTAGGTCTGCGGGTCGACGCCGTTCCTGAGGTTGTACTTCGCCTCGAGCTGCTTGCCGAGTGCCCGCGGCAGCCTTCGGCGAACAGCGTGTATTTCGCGTGCAGCTCCATGCCCGGCTGGTAGTTCGGGCCGTGCTCGCCTTCGCGCGTGACGCCCATGTCGCCGGTCGCGACGCCTTTGACCGCACCCTTCTCGTCGTACAGGATCTCGGCGCCGGCGAAGCCCGGATAGACCTCGACGCCGAGCGCTTCGGCCTGTTCACCGAGCCACTTCGCGACGTTGCCGAGGCGCACGATGTAATTGCCGTGATTCAGGAAACAGTCCGGCAGCAGGCTGTTCGGCACCTTGCGGCCGCCGGTTTCGTTGAGGAAGATCACGCGGTCTTCGGTGACCGCGGTATTGAGCGGCGCGCCCTGTTCCTTCCAGTCGGGGATCAGTTCGGTCAGCGCGCGCGGGTCCATGACCGCGCCGGAGAGGATGTGAGCGCCGATCTCGGAAGCCTTCTCGATCAGGCAGACCGCCAGCTCCGTTCCGTTCTCGTTGGCCAGCTGCTTGAGCCGGATCGCCGCGGCAAGGCCGGCCGGGCCGCCCCCGACGATCAGGACATCAAACTCCATTGATTCGCGCATTCGAACAGATTCCGTGATTGCAGTTAATCGAGCAGGGCCGCAGCCCGGCCTTCACTCACCGAAAAAGATCCGGCTCGGTCAGCAGTGCTCACCGAGCCGGCGGAAATCCGGCGACACCTGAGGGAGGGAGAACCGAGTGTCGCCAGAGGAGGAGCCGGTTGCGGCTGAAGTGCGCCTGGGATCAGCCGACGGCGCCCGTCAATTCCGGCACGACCTCGAACAGATCCCCGACCAACCCGTAGTCGGCGACCTGGAAGATCGGCGCTTCCGGGTCCTTGTTGATCGCGACGATGACCTTCGAGTCCTTCATCCCCGCGAGGTGCTGGATCGCGCCCGAGACACCGACCGCGATGTAGAGCTGCGGGGCGACGATCTTGCCGGTCTGGCCGACCTGGTAGTCGTTCGGCGCGAAGCCGGCGTCGACCGCGGCGCGGGAGGCCCCGAGCGCGGCGCCGAGCTTGTCGGCGAGCGGCTCCAGCAGCTTGTGGTAGTTCTCGCTGCTGCCGAGACCGCGGCCGCCCGAGACGATGATCTTCGCCGCGCCCAGTTCGGGGCGCGCGCTCTTCGTGAGCTCGCGCCCGACGAGCGTCGTGAGGCCGAGGTCGGGTCCGGCGGCGAGCGCTTCGACCGACGCGCTTCCACCCTGCCCCGCCGCTTCGAACGCAGTCGTGCGCACGGTCATGACCTTGACCGGGTCGGCGCTCTTCACGGTCGCGAGCGCGTTGCCGGCGTAGATCGGGCGCACGAAGGTGTCGGGCGCTTCGATCGCGACGACGTCCGAGATCTGCGCGACGTCGAGCAGCGCCGCCACGCGCGGCAGCACGTTCTTGCCGAAGGAGGTGCCGGGGGCGACGAGGTGCGAGTAGTCGCCGGCGATCGAAACGACCAGCGCGGCGACGTTCTCGGCCGTCTGGCTGTCGTAATGCGCGGCGTCGGCGACGCGCACCTTCGCGACGCCAGCGATCTTCGCGACCTGCTCGGCGGCAGCGCCGCAACCGGCGCCGGCGACGAGCACGTGAACGTCGCTCCCGAGCTTCGTCGCCGCGGTGATCGCGTTCAGCGTCGCCGCCTTGTTCGACTGATTGTCGTGTTCAGCAATAACCAGGGTCGTCATCTCAGATCACCTTCGCTTCGTTCTTGAGCTTTTCGACGAGTTGCGCGACGTCGGCCACCCGCACGCCGGCGCTGCGCTTGGGCGGCTCGGCGACTTTCAGCGTCGCCAGCCGCGGCGCGACCTCGATGCCGAGATCGGCCGGCTTCACCGTGTCGAGCGGCTTCTTCTTCGCCTTCATGATGTTCGGCAGCGTCGCGTAGCGCGGCTCGTTCAGGCGCAGGTCGGTGCTCACGACCGCCGGCAGCTTGATCTCGAGCGTCTCGAGACCGCCGTCGATCTCGCGCGTCACCGTCGCCCGCCCGTCACCGAGCACGACTTTCGACGCGAAGGTCGCCTGCGGCCAACCCATCAGCGCGGCGAGCATCTGCCCGGTCTGGTTCGAGTCGTCGTCGATCGCCTGCTTGCCGCAGATCACCAACTGCGGCGCTTCCTTGTCGCACAGCGCCTTCAAGAGCTTCGCGACCGCCAGCGGCTGCAGCTCGACGTCGGTCTCGACGAGGATGCCGCGGTCCGCGCCGATCGCCATCGCCGCGCGCAGCGTCTCCTGGCACGCGCCCACGCCGCAGCTCACCGCGACCACTTCGGTCGCCACCCCCGCTTCCTTCAGCCGCACCGCCTCTTCCACGGCGATCTCGTCGAACGGGTTCATCGACATCTTCACATTGGCGATATCCACGCCGCTGCCGTCACTC
>NZ_JAKFEF010000002.1:0-52945 GCF_036675785.1 Aromatoleum sp. | reverse complement strand
GTATCGGTCATCGTGCCGCCGGCATCGATGCCCATCACCTGTACCTGTGATGCCTGTAGGACTTCCATGGTTATCTCCATCTCCTCTTGATTAGCGAGTCGCCGTTTGCCGGCCCCCGCATGTCCTATTGCACCGGTCATGCCAGCGCGCGGACGCTGCAACGCAGCAGCCACGAGACCCGCGACTCAAAAAGGGGATGGAAAAATTCATTCTGCGCCGCACAAGGGGCGTGCGACCGATCGGGCCGGACGGAAAACGGAGGCGCGTTCGGAAGTCGAACGTTCGCGGATGGGCGAGCGCGGCGCGGGGAGGCGGCGGGCGGACGGGGTCCCCCCCCAGGGCGCCGTTCAGCGAATCAGCCGCGCAGCAGGAACAGCAACGCGGACAGCGTGACGATCGACACGACCGTCGACAGGAACACGGCCGACGCAGAGGTTTCGAGGCTCACGCCGTAGCGCTGCGCGAACAGGTACGGCGTGACGCCGGTAGGAAGCGCGGCGAGCGTCACCGCGACGGTCGCCCACAGCGGCGGCAGGTCGAACACTTGGCTCGCGAGCAGCCACACGAGCAGCGGATGCACGATTGTCTTCAGCACGACCATCAGCATCGGCTCGCGCAGCCTGCCGGCGAGCCGGTAACGCGTCAGCGACGCGCCGAGTGCGAACAGCGCGCACGGGGCCGCCGCGGCACCCATGCTCTTCACGACGGCATCGAGCGGACCTGGAATCACGGCGCCGAGCAGCGCGAACGCGAGCCCCGCGGTCAGTCCCCAGATCACAGGCGTGGTCGCGATGCTGCGCACGAGCCCGAGCAGCAGCTTGCCTGGCGACTGCTTGCCGCCCTGCGCGGTTTCGATCAGCGCCGTCGTCGGCGGCAGCATGATCAGGCTGTGACACGCGATCAGCACGAAGAGCGGCAGCGCCGCGGACGAGCCGTACGCGGTGACGACCAGCGGAATCCCGAGCATCCCGGTGTTCGAGAAGCCGGCGCCCAGCCCGAGCACCCCCTGCTCGTCGAGCCGGCGCCCGAAGAGCACCCGCCCGCCGAGCATCGCGAGGCCGAACACGCCGAACGCGCCGATGAAATACGACAGCAGGTAGCCCCACGGCAGGCTCGCGGGCAGCTCCGTCTGCGCAATCGCGCGGAACAGCATCAGCGGCAGCGCGAAGTTGAACACGAACACCGACAGGCCGCGGTTCGCCGCCTCGTCGAACAGGCCGAAGCGCGCCGCGCCATAGCCGAGCGCGAGCGTGCCGAACACCGGCAGAATGATTCCGAAGATGAGGTCCATGATGCGTTCCGTCCCGCTGCTGCACCGAACGGCGGAACTCGCGGGGCGGCAAGGATGCCATAAGTCCTCGCGGACCGACCGCGTCCCGCCGTTCGAGCGCGTACCATCCCCGAAAACGGGGTCTGTCCCCGGTTTCACGTTTAAAAGCATGGCCTGTCCCCGGTTTCACTGTCCCCGGTTTCACCCCCCGGTTTCACCCCCCGGTTTCACCCCTTTTTCGCCGACTGCCAATGACCCCGAAATCGCTGATCGCCCGCCTCGCGCTGCTCGCCGGCCTGTTCCCGCTTCACGCCGCCGCGGACCCATCGTTCGACGCGTGTCTGGTCGGCCTGCGCGACCAAGCGCAGGGCCGCGGCGTCGGGACGGAGACCTTCGACCTGCACACCCACGGACTCGAGCCGGATCTCGCCGTCGTCGGGTTTCTCGACTACCAGCCGGAGTTCCGCACACCGATCTGGGACTATCTCGCCGGCGCGGTCGACGAGGAGCGGGTCGCCGACGGGAAGGGGCTGCTGCGCGAATGGGCGCCGACGCTGCAGGCGATCGAGGCGCAGTTCGGCGTCGATCCCGCGACGGTCGTCGCCGTGTGGGGCGTCGAGAGCAACTTCGGCCACAACTTCGGCAAGCGCCCGCTCGTGACCTCTCTCGCGACGCTGTCGTGCTTCGGCCGGCGCCAGGACTTTTTCCGCGGCGAGTTCTTCACGGCGCTGAAGATCCTCGAAGAAGGCCACGTCGACGCCGCGCGCCTCGCCGGCTCGTGGGCCGGCGCCTTCGGCCATACGCAGTTCATGCCTTCGACCTTCACGCGGGTCGCAGTCGACTTCGACGGCGACGGCCGGCGCGACCTGATCGGCAGCATCCCCGACGCCCTCGCATCGACGGCGAACTTCCTGGCGAAGGCTGGCTGGAATCCGGACCAGGTCTGGGGCTACGAGGTCGCGATCCCGGACGGTCTCGATGCGGCGCTTATCGGCCGGCGCAACAAGCGGCCGGTGTCCGAGTGGGCCGCGCTCGGCGTCACCCGCCTCGACGGCAGCCCCCTGGGCGACAACGCAGCGCCGGCCGGGCTGCTGCTGCCGGCGGGCGACCCGGGCCCCGCCTTCCTCGTCTTGCGCAACTTCGATGCGCTGCACTCGTACAACGCGTCCGAAAGCTACGCGCTCGCGATCGCGCACCTTTCCGACCGCCTGCGCGGCGCCGGCAACTTTGTCACGCCGTGGCCGACCGACGACCCGCCGCTGTCGCGCGCCGAGCGTCGCGAACTGCAGACGCTGCTCGCCGGACGCGGCTATCGGATCGGCGAGATCGACGGCATCATCGGGTCGGCGACGCGCGAAGCGGTCCTCGACGTGCAGCAGCGCTATGGCTTCGAAGCCGACGGCCGTGCGGGCGCGAAGCTGCTCGAACAACTGCGGCACGACGCCATCCCGTCGGCCCCGTCGCCCGACACCGCTTCGCCCGACACCACATCCCCCGCGACCGCCCCCGCGACCGCGTCACCCTAGCCGATCGTCTCCGATCGCATCGCGCGCAATCGGCCTCGTCCAACCCGCAGCGCGCTCGACTTCCGTCCGTGCCGGCGACGGCGAAGCCGATCGGCGGCCGGCTGCACCGCTGCATGCGACCTCGACCTCGCCTGCGAAGGCGGGCCGGCCTTCGTCCGGTCACCGCGGCCGATTGGCCGTTTGTCGAGTTTTTTTACAGGTTTTCGCGGGGAATCTTTGCGTGGATTGCCCGCCCGACGATGAGCGCCCGTCCGGCGGCTGCGGCCCGGCGGGAAGATTCCGACGCGGTGCGTCATCGGCTGAAGCGGGTACGCTCTTTACGCTCTCGCCGCTGCGCCTGGCGAACGGACGGTAGCCGCACGCGCTGTGCGTCGCGCGCAATTCGGGGCTCGACGCGCCGGTTTTCGCGCCTGATTCCTGTCGGTGTTTTTGACAGCCTCGCACCCGCTAGCCCATTCGGACTCACCCGCCGGCTCCGCGCCGCGATTTGCGTCCCACCGCTTTGCTCGATTTCCACGGACGTAGTGCGTGTCCGATTTCCGGCGCCGACCCGCACCGGTTCCGTCTTCACCGCGAGGGCCGGGCCGAGTTTTTTGCGCGCTAGACGCTGACGGGCGCGGATCCGCCGAGAAAAACCGCCCATTCAACGCGGGAATCCCCGGCAAAGCCCCCCGTTACGGGGAATTTCGCCAGCAACAGGCGTTCGTCGCCATCGCTCGCCGCGCAGTCAGGATGACCCCGCTACCGCAGGGCACTCGCCAGAGCACGGTCACATCCGAGGATTCCGCTGAATCTCCGCAGCGCGCGTCGGCCGACAGTCCGACCGACGCCGAAGCGGCCCCGGAATATTTCCGCTTCGGCGGTTTTCCGTTCGAATTGGCACGTTCGTTGCGGACGAATGTTCTCGCCCTCCCACGCGCGGCGACTCCCGCACGTGCGCACCCGGAAGAGAGAGGAATCAGTCGATGGCGAAACGCAAGGGCTTGCTCCTGGATCAGACCGGCGACGTCGGCAAGGCGCTCAAGGCGCTCGACCTCTCCGATTGGGAATTCCAGGCGATCAGGACCATCGACGAAGCAAGGAAGACCCTCGCCGCCGACTCGCCGCTCGTCGGGCTCGTCGCCTTCGATTCCGCGCATCCGTGGCCCGCGCGCGAGATGGAGTCGCTGGTGTCGAGCTACGACGTCGAATGGATCGCGGTGCTCGGCGCCGACCTGCTCCGCAACCAGAGCCACGGCCCGATGATCCTGCGCAGTTTTCACGATTTCCACACGCTGCCGCTGGACCGGCAGCGCCTCGACGTGACACTCGGCCACGCGTACGGCAAGGCTGCGATCTTCAAGGCCCTCGACGACAAGAGCGTCACCCACGACGAAGGCCGTTTCGGCATGACCGGCCAAGACCCGAAGATGGCCGAGCTGTATCGGCAGATCGAGAAGATCGTCACCGTCGACGCGCCGGTGCTGATCGGCGGCGAGTCGGGAACCGGGAAGGAACTCGTCGCCGCGGCGATCCACCGCCATTCCGAGCGCGCAAAGCGTCCGTTCGTGACGATGAACTGCGGCGCGATTCCGCCGAACCTGATCCAGTCCGAGCTCTTCGGCTACGAGCGGGGCGCGTTCACCGGCGCCAACCAGCGCAAGATCGGCAACATCGAGGCGGCCAACGAGGGCGTGCTCTTCCTCGACGAAATCGGCGACCTGCCGCTCGACCTGCAGGCGAACCTGCTGCGCTTCCTGCAGGAAAAGACGATCGTCCGCGTCGGATCGACCGAGCGGGTGCGGGTGAATGTGCGCGTGATCGCGGCGACCCACGTCGATCTCGCCCGCGCGGTCGAAGCGGCGCAGTTCCGCGAGGACCTTTACTACCGGCTCAACGTGCTGCACCTGAAGGTGCCGCCGCTGCGCGATCGCGCGAGCGACATTCCGCTGCTGGCGGACCACATTTTCCACGAGCGGCAGCACCAGAAGAGCCCGCAGGTGCGCGGCTTCAGCTCCGAGGCGCTGCACGCGATGCGCGAATACACGTGGCCGGGCAACGTGCGCGAACTGATCAACCGCGTGCAGTACGCAATGATCATGACGGAGCACAAGCTGATCGGCGCGGCGGATCTCGGCATCCCCGCGCCCGAAGTCGCCGCCGGCAACCCGACGCTGGACGAGGCGCGCGCGACCGTCGAGAAGGAGATCATCGTCCGCAACATGCACAAGTACCAGAACAACGTTTCCGAAGTCGCGCGCCAGCTCGGGATCTCGCGCGTGACGCTGTACCGGATGATCGACCGCCTGAAGATCGATCTCTAGCACGTCGAAGAACGGCCGTTTCGTGCCGCACGGACACAGAGGGGAGGTAGCGATGAAGATGCGAACGTCGCGGCGACGGGCCGCGTTCGGCAACGGCCTTGCGGGGATCGTGCTCGCCACGTCGGGCGGTTTCGCCCACGCCGAGCCGGACGCGACCCCGGCTTCAGTCGATTCGTTGAAACAACGCGTCGAGGAGCAGAGCCAGCAGATCGAGCTGTTGAAGCGCAGCCTCGCCGAGCAGCAGGCGGTCCTCGACCAGATGCGCCGCTCGCTCGACATCGGCAGCCTTTCGGGCCGCGGCCCGTCGCCCACCGCGACGGCACCGTCGAGTCCTGCCGCCACCGGCACGCCAGCCGCTCTCACGAGTGCGCCGTCGATTCCGGCCGCGTTCGCGAATGCACCCTCCAATCCGGGCGGCCCGGCGGCGTCCCCCCCGCAGCAGGTCGCGCAGGCGTCCAATCCCATCGGCCGGACCCCCGGGCGCCGCGAAGTGAACCGTCCGCCCCCCGTCGCACCGATCTTCGAACAGCCGGGCGTACTGACCCCGCGGGACCAGTGGATCTTCGAACCTTCACTGCAGTACGCATACTCGTCGAGCAACCGCATCGCGCTGATCGGCTACACCATCATCCCGGCGCTGCTGATCGGCCTGATCGACATCCGCGAGGTCAAGAGCAATTCGCTTGTTGCGGCGGTGACGATGCGGCGCGGCATCACGAACCGATTTGAGCTCGAAGCGAAGATTCCGTACGTCCATCGCTGGGATTCGAGTCTCAGCCGCGAGGTTGCGTCCGGAAGCGCGAACCCCGAGGTCTTCGACACCGACGGCACCGGCATCGGCGACGTGGAACTGACCGGCCGCTATCAGCTCAACGACGGCGGTGCCGACAAACCGTATTACATCGCATCGTTGCGGTTCAAGACGCGAACCGGCAAAGACCCGTTCGAAGTGGAGATCGACCGGACCATACGGTCCACGACCGGCGGGACCGGCCTGCAAACGGAAATTCCGACCGGCTCCGGGTTCTATTCGCTGCAACCCGGCCTCACGGTGCTGGTTCCGTCCGACCCGGTCGTGTTCTTCGGCGGTATCAGCTACCAGTACAGCTTCAAGCGCGACGACGTGAAGCAGAAGACCAACGAAGGGAGCGTGCCGCTGGGTGAGGTGCAACCCGGCGGGGCCTTCGGCTTCAACTTCGGCATGGGTCTGGCGCTGAACGAGCGTTCGTCGTTCAGCATCGGCTACGACCACCTGTCGGTCGGGAAAGTCAAACTGAACGGGAGCACCGCAGCGACTTCCGTGCGCATCCAGCTCGGCACCTTGTTGCTAGGGTATTCGTACCGGCTCGACCCGACGCGGACATTGAACCTGTCGCTCGGCGCCGGCCTGACGGAGGACACCCCCGACCTCCAACTCACCTTGCGGATGCCGATCACGCTCTGACCGCTTCGCCGGCCCGGCTTCGCGAGTGGCCTTCGCCCGCAAGGGCCGCGCGGTTGCCTTCCCGCTCGTGGCTGCGGCCGCGACGCGGGGCTCTATCTCAGTAGCGATGAATTCACTGCATTCCTCAACGATTCCCCGAAGCGGCTCGCCTGCAGCATCTGCAGGCTGTTGACCTGCGCGTTGATCGTCGTGACAGTCTGGATCTTCTGGTTGTCAAGGCTGTTCTGAATGACTGTTGCGAACGCCCCGGATGCGAGCGCACCCGCGTCGAAGGTGTTGTTCGGCCCGTTCTGGATCACCGCGATGCTCGTCCCGACTGGCAGCGGCTGCACCCCGGCCGCCCCGCCGACAAGCTGGCCGAGGTCCGCAACATTCAGCGTCGTCGTACTCGACAGCTCGCCGTTGACATAGACAAGCCGTTCGATCCCAAACGAAAGCGCCAAGCCGCCGGGCGTCTCGAACCCGCCCCGCAATTCGCCCAGCGTATCGTCCGCGACGAGTTGGCCGGCAAACATTGGGAGCTCCACGCCCGTACCGGCGCCCGCGGGTGCCGTCAAGGGCAGGCCCGCGAACGGTTCAGGTGCGACGCGCGTCGGATCGACGGGCAGTGTCCTCTGCAAGTCCGGAAGGCGCGAGCCCGCGTTTTCGCCCGACCCCAGAACCTCCGGTTCCAGGTTCGGCACGGCGAACACTTTCGCCACGGCCGCGCGATCCGGCGTCAGAGGCGCTGGAAAGGTCCGCGTCCGCCCAACAGCTGTCTCCCCGGCAGTACCGGCGCCGGCCAGGGCGGACTTCGCCGCGTTCGCGTCGGGAACCGGCTCGAGCGACAGCACGTACTCGGCGAGCACGCGCGATATCGCACCCGGTCGTTCGCCGGCAGTGGACGTGGCCGCTACCGCATCGAACACTCCCGGGTGCGGCCGACAGCCGATTCCTTTCGCATCGAGCGGCCAGTTCGCGAGGGCCAGTAATTCGGCCGGCGGCATGTCGCCCTCGCACAGCGCCGGAAAGAAGCCCTCGACGACATCGTCGGCGCCCTGCGCATGCTCGAAGACACGCAGCGCAGGCACCGAAAGCCCCGCTCCGGTCACCGCGAGGGCGACCAGACCGACGATGTGATTTTTTTGCAAGATGATCATCGGATGGGCTCAAAAATCCATCGGGCCGCGGCGCAGCAGCAAGACGTCGACGCCGCCGCTCGCACCGATCGCATTACCGATCGGCGCCTTCGGTCTCACGCTCCAGTCGCGATCGTTGTTGAATTGCGCGAGATCGACCCGGTTGTTGATCACGAGCAGGATGCCGTTGGCCCAGTGTTTCTCGAAATCGCTTCGCGCGAGCACCCGCGTTCCCATCGCCGGGTCCCCGATGACGACTCGGCCCTCGCGTACGCCCTTGATCACGACAAAGTGCGAATAACCGTTCTCCCTGACGAGTGCGATCGCCGGCACCTTGGCTGCCGCCAGTTGATCCAGGTCGACCTTCACCCCTTCGGCGCGGAATCCCATCCCGTCGAGGTACAGCTTCATGTCGAGCATCGAAAAACCCTCGCGGCGGATCTTCGCCTGATCGCCGCGCTCGTACATGTGTTTGAAAACCGCGATTTCATCAACTTTCTTTCCGTATTGGTGCGTCAGCAGGGTCGCCACGGCGGCCGAACCGCAACTGAAGTCGTATTGCTGGCGAATCGTAGAAAGGAAGCGCGTGCCCTTGAGACTCGTGATCGGCACGGTGTAGCTTCCGCCTCCCGGGGCAAGCATCTGCGGCGCCCCTCCGAAAGCGGTCGCGCAGAGACAATGCGCAAGGGCGATCGATGAGAGCAGACGGCGGACATGCATCGCATCCTCGTCAATTCATATCGAGATTCACGATCGTGGCGTTCTGGATCAACACGCCGTTGCCGCTGTTCTGGATCACCATCGGCAGTCCGCTGGCGCCGGCGAGGGCACCTTCGGTGATGGTGTTGTGGCCGGTAGCGGTGTTCCACACGCTGACATCGTTCACCGTACCCACGGCGCGGATATCACTGAGATGCATGTCCGCTCCGCCTCGGTTCTCCGCCAGTTCCGCGTCATCCAGCACGGGGCCCGCGAACAGAACTTCCGTCGTCCTCGACGTGAGCGCATCGACGGGGGCGTCGTGAGGCACGGCTTCTTCCGCCCACGCCCGGCCCGTTCCGCCCAACGCGGCAACCGCGATTCCCAACGTCAGCAGGGGCAGTACCTGTTTCATGGCTCCTCCTCAGCTGCACCACTGGGCCGGAGGGACGCCCGTCCCGCCGGCCCGATGGCTGTCGCTTACTGAACCGTCAGGTTCGCCTGGACATTCACGCTTTGCTGCACGAGCGAGCCCATCCCGCTGTTCTGGGAAACGGCATTGATGCCGGCGCTGTTCGCGAGGCTGCTGCCGCTGATCGTGTTCGACAGGTCGAACGTGCCCGCGTCGACCATCATCGAGCCGCCTGCTCCGCCCGCACCGCCGGTGCCACCTTCGCCCGTTCCGCCATTGCCGGCGGCCGCGGTGTTCGTGCCACCGTCGCCGCCCGCGCCCGCGGTGTTCGAGCCGCCGTTGCCGCCGTTACCGCCGTTACCGCCGGTCGCGTTGCCGCCGGTCGCGTTCCCGGCCGTCGCGCTGCCCGAGGTGCCGCTGCCGCCGGTCGCATCACCCGCGGTCGCCGCACCTCCGGTCGCGTCGCCGACCGTCCCGCTGCCCGCCGTGCCGGCGCCGGCCGTCCCGGTCCCGGCAGTCGCGTTGCCCGCGGTCGTCGTACCACTGGTCGCCGATCCGCCTGCGCCGCCCGCACCGGCGGTGTTCGTCGAGGTGCCGCCGGCTCCGCCCGTGCCGCTACCGTCGCTGTTGCCGGCTGTCGCATCACCCGCGGTGCCGGATCCGCCCGTCGCGCCCGCGGTCGGGTCGGGGGTCGCGCCCGAAGTCGCGCTGCCGCCGTTGCCGCCGTTGCTCGCGGTGGACGCCCCGCCTGTCCCGGCGCCCGAGCCACCGTTCGAGTTCGCATCGCCAGCCGCTCCGCCTTCCGCGCCGGTCGAAGCATTGGCCGCGCCGCCAGTCGCGCCGCCGGCATTCGCCGCACCTACCATCGACTCACCACCCGTCCCGGCGCCACCAGTCGCGGCGCCGCCGCTGCCTGCGCCCGCGGTCGCGGTGCTGCCCGTCGCGCCACCACCGGTGCCGGCACCGCTTGCAGCCGCGCCGCCGGTTGCACCGCCGGCATTCGCCGCGCCGCCTGCCGCGCCGTTACCGCCGTCGGCACCCGATGCACTACCACCGGTGCCGCCCGCTCCGTTCGCCGAGCCGCCGAAGCCGTCGCCGCCGATCCCACCGTTGCCGGTCCCGCCCGCGGCACCGTTCGCATTGCCGTTGATCGTCGCGATGTTGCCGAGGCTATTGACCGTGATCCCGCTAACGGTACCCGACAGCGACGACATGGCCGTCACGGTCGTCGTGTTGAAGGCGTTCGTGAAGGTGGCGGTGGACGTGCCGCCGTTGTTCGCTGCTGCGGTCCCAGTTCCGCTCGCCGAGGCGGAGGAGTTGTCCGAGTTGTCGGAGTTGTCCGAGTTGTCGGAATTGTCCGAGTTGTCGGAATTGTCGGAATTATCGGAATTATTCGAGTTGTCCGAATTGTTCGAATTATCGGAATTATCGGAGTTATCGGAATTGTTCGAGTTGTCGGTCGAGGAATTGTCCGAACTGTCCGTTAGGGTGGCCGTGGAAAATTCGTTCGCCTGCGGGGCCGCGTCACCCCCCTGAGCCGCAGTGGCACTCGCCGTCTGCGTGTTGTCCTCACCGACGTCGTTTACATTGTTCGTCGGGTTCGCCCAGACCTGGCCGGCCACACCAAAGGCAAGCCCGATCGCCGCGGAAATCAATGTTTTTCTCATTGCACGTTCCCCTTGCTGAGCCAAAGCCGGCACCATGCCAAGCCCGGTACCGGAGGTGTCAGCAAGATCTGATCCAAGTCAAAAACAACGCGCAGACAGCTGTTTTAACTCGTTTTTTTTGTTTGGCGTTGCGAATCGAAGCGGGATCGAGGCGAAAACTGTTCAGCTTCTGTACAAGGATGCGGGGCAGCAATTCCGGCCCCCTTGAAGATTCCGGCGTTAAGCGTTGATTTCCGGCCGTTTTATCGATCTTCGCCCACCGGTGGGGTGTTTCGCGGGTGAAACACCGTAGCGGAATGGCGGGTGCGGCAGCCGCCGGAATGGGGGGGCGCGAACTGCCGCGGGAAGAGCCGGAAGAACGGCCTCGCGGGCTCGAAACCCGGTCCCGCCGGCTTTCGGGGGAACGGCCGCCCTTCGCGCCTGTGGTCAGGGTCGCCCTCTCGCGGGCGCCACGCTGGTCGCCCCCGCTGCACAGGGGCCGACGACAGCGATCAGCGGCAGATCAGAACTTCGCTGCCCCGCGTTCCCGCCCGGACTTCGAGCCGCACGTCCATCCGCTCCTTGAGCTCGGCGACGTGCGAGATCACGCCGACGAGCCGGCCGGCCTGTTGCAGATCGATCAGCGTGCGCAGCGCGAAGTCGAGGCTCTCGGGGTCGAGCGTGCCGAAGCCCTCGTCGATGAAGAGCGTCTCCATCTGGATGCCGCCGGCCCGCGATTGCACGACGTCGGCTAGCCCGAGCGCGAGCGACAGCGACGCGAGGAAGCCCTCGCCGCCGGACAGCGTGTTCGCCGGACGGGCCGTGCCGGTGAAGTGGTCGAATACTTCGAGTTCGAGGCCGCCGGCGGTGCGCTGGTCGAGCACGCCGATGACGCGGCGCAACTCGAAGCGGTTGCGGCTCATCCGCGTCAGGCGCAGCGACGCGGCTTCGAGCACCTCGTCGAGCAGCGTCGCGAGGACGAAGCGCTGGAAGGTCATGCGCAGCGGATTGGCGCCGTTTGCGACTTCGGCGAGGCGGCCGAGCACCGCGTAGCGGGCATCGACGTCCTGCCCTTCGGCGGCGAGTGCTGCGAGGGCGGCGAGCGCACGGTCGATGACGCCGATCTGCGCCGATAGTTGCTGGAGGCGTGCGAGCAGCCCTTCGAGCACCGCCGCGGATTCGGCGCACTCGCGTTCGAGCGCGACGAGATCGGGCGCGGCGAGCCCTTCGGCGGCGGCGCGCGCCCGCGCGAGGCGGTCGTGCGCGGCGGCGGCGGCCTGATCGTACGCGGTAACGTCGCGTTCCAGCGCCTGGAGCGCGTCCTGCGCGCGCAGCGCGACGCGATAGTCGCGCTCGCCCCGGAAATCCTCGGCGGCGAGCGCGGCGGCGAAGCGTTCCCGGGCGAGTTCGAACGCGTCGCCGGCCCGGGCGCGTTCGCCGGCGGCGCCCTTGTCCGCGGCTTCCGCCGCCGCGAGGCGCGCGGCGGCCTGCTGTTCACGCCGCCGCGCGGCGTCGAGCGCCAATTCGAGCGCCGCGCGCTGGGCCTGCGCGGTGTCGATCGCCTTGCGAAGCGCCGCCGGCGAGCGCAACGCTTCCGGCACGCTGTCGCGCAGCAGCCGGACCTCGCTTTCCGCCGCGGCCGCCTGCGTCGCCGCGTCGACGCGCGTCGCCTCGCGGCTCGCGAGCAGCGCTTCGCCACGCGCGATCGCGGCCTTGAGCTGCGCGACTTGTTCGTCCAGCGCCTTGGCCGCGCCGGAGGCCGCCTCCGCCTCGGCAAGTTCGCGCCGGAGCCGGGCGAGCCACGTATCGACGACGTCCGCCGTCTCCGGCGCGTCTTGCAGCGCGTGCTCGAGATCCGCGAGCCGTGTGCGCGCCTGCACGCACGGCCCTTCCGCCTCCTGCCGTTTCCGCTGCGCCGCGTCGCGGGCGGACTCGGCTCGCCGTGCGGCGTCGCGGGCGGCGTTCAGCGCCGGCTCATCGATAATCGCCTCCGAGCCCGGCGCAGCATGGGCAGGCGCAGGATGATCGCGGCTGCCGCATACCGGGCACGGCGCGTCGGCAACGAGCGCGGCCGCAAGCTGCGCGGCCCGGCCCGCGACCCAGCGAAGCTCGAGGTCCTCCCGCGCAGCGCGGGCAGCGACGAACTCGCGCTCGACGGCGGTCGCGCGCGCCTGCGCCGCCACGAAAGCGCGCTCGGCCCGTCCGGCCGCGGTGCGGATCTCGACGAGCCGCGCGAGCTGTTCGCGCTTCGATTCGGCGAGCCGGATCTGCAGGCCGAGCGCTTCGAGACGGTTCGCGGTCTGCCGCAGCGCGTCGCCGCCGCGGCTTCGATCAGCCAACAGTTCCCGCTGCCGCTCGAGATCGACGGCGAGACTCTTCACCCCGGTAGTCAGTTGGTCGCGCTGCCGATCGGCCGCCTGCTGACGCTCGACCGCCGCGGAGAGTCGCGTGACCGGATCCGCAAGCCCGGCGAGTTCCGTCGCCCGGCGCGCAGCCGCTTCCCGCTCCGGTTCGCGGACGAGTTCGGCACTGAGCGAGGCGGCGGCGAGCGCACGCGCCTCGCTTGCCGCCCGAAGCTCGATCCGCGCATCGCGCTCGCGTCCGGCCGCTGCCTCCTGCGCGCGGCCCGCTTCGGCAAGCGCGAGATCGAGCGGGCGCACCCGCTCCGCATGGCGCGCGGCATCGATCTCGCCGCGCCGCCGGTCGATGTCCGTGCGACGGCTCTCGACCTGCGCCGCGGCGGCGGTCGCGTCCGCTGCCTCCTTCAGCGCGGCCTGCGCGAGGCGTCCGCCCTCGAGCCGTTCGCGCACCGCTTTCGCCCGCTCGCGCGCGGCCCGCTCCTGCGGCTGCAGCGCGCCGCGGTCGGCATCGAGACGCTCGCGCCGCTCGCCGAGCGCCTCGGTCGATTCGGCGTCCGCCTGCTGCAGCACCGCCTGGCGTTTCGCGGCAATCGTCTTCGCCTGCTCCTCGACGGCGCGCGCCTCGCGTTTGAGCGCGTCGCCGAGGTCGCGGTAGCGCTCGGTGCGGAACAGCGCCTGCAGGATCGCCTCGCGCTGGTCCGAGCGCGCGCTCAGGAGTTCGCGGAAACGTCCCTGCGGCAGCACGATCACTTGCCGGAACTGGACGCTGTCGAAGCCCAGCCGGCTTTCGATCGCGGCGGTGACCTTGCCCGGCTGCGTCGCGACGCTCGTCCAGTTTTCGCCGTCGAGGCGATCGAGCTGGGCCGTCGCCGGCGCTTCGGTTTGGCCCGAGCCCCGCTGCTTCGGGCGCCGCTGGGCCGGCTGCCGCGTCACGCGGAAACGCTCCTCGCCGAGCGCGAACGTGAAACACACTTCCGTCGGCAGCGCGGGCGGCGCGTGGTCGCTGCGCATCGCCCGCGGATCGCGCTCGCCGCCGGACGTGTCGCCGTACAACGCGAAGCACAGCGCGTCGAGCAGCGTCGTCTTGCCGGCGCCCGTGGGGCCGTGGATCAGGAACAGCGCGCGCTCGCCGAGCGCAGTGAAATCGACCGTCTGGCGCTCGGCGAACGGGCCGAACGCCTGCATCGTGAGGACGAGCGGCTTCATTGCGCCTCCCGCCCGGCGACTTCGAGCCGGTCGATGAGCGCGAGCAGCGCGTCGCGTGCCGGGTCGGCGAGCGGCTCGCCGGTGACTTCGCGGAAGAAGTCGCCGAAGAGTTCGCCGGTGTCGAGTTCGCGCTGCCGTTGCGCCGTGCTTCGCGCCGCGCCGGCCTGACCGAGAACGACGCGCTCGCAGCCGAGCACGTTCGGGTAGAGCTCGCGCAGGCGCGCGACCGGGTCGAGCAGCGCGCCGCTGTCGGTCAGCGACGCGAACACGTAGTCGTCGCGGGCGGCGTCGTCCCGCCCGGCCGCGATCAGCGCCGCGAGGTCGCCGCGGATCACGCGCAAATCGCGCCGCGGCTTCAGCCCGATGCGCTCGACGCGCACGTCCCCGCCGGCGCCGAGTTCGACGAGCGACACGCTCTTGTCGTGGTCCGCCTCCGACAGCGAATACTTCAGCAGCGACCCCGAGTAGCCGATGTTCTCCGCCCCGAGTCGCTGCGGCCGGTGCAGATGGCCGAGCGCGACGAAGTCGAAGCCGGCGAAGCGCGTGCTGGCGACCGCGCCGCTGCCGCCGATCGACAGCGGACGCTCGGACTCGCTCGACGCCGCGCCGGCGACGAATGCGTGGGCGAGCACGACCGAGCGGTCGCCCACGCGATGGCACGACCGGATCGCGTCGAGCTGGCGGCCGAGTGCGACGTCGTGATCGGCGGTATCGAGCGCGAACGCGTCGCGCACGACCGCGGGCTCCGAGTACGGCAGCGGATAGACGACGACGCGGCCGTCCGCATCGTCGAATGCGACGCCCTCGACGTCCGCCCGCGGCCGGCTCGCGATCGTCAGCCGCCGCGCGGCGAGGAGCCGCGAGCCGAAGCCGAGCCGGTCCGGGCTGTCGTGGTTGCCGGCGATCAGCACCACCGGCACGCCTTCGCCGATGACGATCCGCGACAGCGTCTCGTCGAGCAGATTCACCGCCTCGGGCGACGGCACCGCGCGGTCGTAGACATCGCCGGCGACGAGCACGGCGTCCGGTCGGGTGTCGCGGACGAGCGCGACGAACTGTTCGAGCACGTGCGCCTGGTCGTCGACCAGCGAACGCGCGTGAAAGAGACGGCCGAGATGCCAGTCGGCGGTATGCAGGAAACGCAAGGGAGAAGCTCCGGACGGGGGGCAGGCGCGGATCATCGGCTGTCGCGGGCGTCCTTGGCAACCCCGCCCGGCCCCTCGACGCGACGAGACCCAACCGCGTCCTGCCTAAAGCGCGAAGTCCGGCGCAGCCGGAACTGCCGTTGCCGGCGTCGCCTCCAATGGCCCATAGCCACGACAGACGTTTCCCTCGCACAGCGCGCCGGCTCGCGTTTTCCCGGATGGCCGATCGGCCGAATGTCGGCGATGCTGACTCTCGACTCGCACACTCCGCAGGGTGCTTGCAAGATGAAAGACGACGTCGACTCCCCTTCCACAGAAATCGCCCGGCTGGAGGCCGAACTCGCGCGGAGCCGCGAAATCGAGCAGCGCGCGTGGGTGCTCATCGAGACCGCGCCGGACGGTATCGTGGTCGTCGATCAGGCCGGCAATATCGTCCTCGTGAATGCGCAGACCGAGAAGCTTTTCGGCTACCGACGGGACGAGTTGGTCGGCAAGGCGATCGAGATTCTCGTGCCCGCCCGTGTCCAGGCGGCCCATATCGGGATGCGCGGCGGTTTCATTGCCAATCCGGCGGTCCGCCCGATGGGCAGCGGCCTCGATCTCACCGCGCGGCGCAAGGACGGCAGCGAGCTGCCGGTCGAAATCAGCCTCAGTCCGCTGCACACCGACGACGGGGTTCTGGTGTCGGCGTCGATCCGCGACATCACCGAGCGCCGCGAAGTGCAGCGCGCGCTGCGCGAGGCGCGCAACGAGCTTGAACAGCGCGTGCAGCAGCGCACTGGCGAGCTCGAACGCGCGAACCTCGCGCTGCAGACCGAAACGGCCGACCGCAACGAGGCCGAGAGCAAGCTGCACCAGGCGCAGAAGATGGAAGCGGTCGGCCAGCTCACCGGCGGCGTCGCGCACGACTTCAACAATCTGCTCACGGTCGTCATGGGCAACCTGCAACTGCTCGCGCGCCACCTCCGGAACGACCCGCTCGCGGACGAGCTGATCAGGGGTGCGCTGAAAGCCGCGCGCCGCGGCGCCGATCTCAACCGGACCCTGCTCGCGTTCTCGCGCAAGCAGCGGCTCGCGCCGGTCCCCGTCGACTTCAACGAGATGATTTCGAGCATGGCGCCGCTGCTGCGCCGCTCGCTCGGCGAGCAGGTGCAGATCAACGTCGTCGAGGCGCCGAACCTGCCGCTGGCGATGGCCGACGTCACACAGCTCGAAACCGCGTTGCTGAACCTCGCCGTCAATTCGCGCGACGCGATGCCCAACGGCGGCACCTTGACGATCGAGACCACGGCGACCCAGCTCGACGAGCACTACGCGTCGCTCGAGGTTGACGTCACGCCGGGCCGTTACGTGATGCTCGCGGTCTCCGACACGGGGACCGGCATGAGCGACGACGTCGCGAGCCACGCGTTCGAGCCGTTTTTCACGACCAAGGAGACCGGCAAAGGCAGCGGCCTCGGGCTCGCAATGGTGTATGGCTTCGTCAAGCAGTCCGGCGGGCACGTGAAGATCTACAGCGAACCCGGGATCGGCACCACGGTGAAGCTCTTCCTGCCGGAAATCGTAGAGCCCGCCGAGGCGGGCGCGGAATCGGGCGAGGCCGAATCGCCCCAGCCGGTCGGGCGCGAGACCATCCTCGTCGTCGAGGACGAGGAGGACGTGCGCGATCTCGTCTGCCGCCTGCTCACCGCGCTGGGCTACCGCGTGCTGCCGGCGGCGGAGGGCCAGACAGCGCTCGCGCTGCTCGACGCGGAGCCCGGCGTCGCGCTGCTGTTCACCGACGTCGTGCTGCCCGGCGGAATGAACGGCCCGGACATCGCGCGGGCTGCGCAATCGAAACGCCCGGACCTGAAAGTGATCTACACCTCCGGCTACACGGGCAACGCGATCCAGCAAATGGAGGCGCTCGGCGCCGACGTCAAGCTGCTCAGCAAGCCCTATGCGATCGAGGATCTGGCGCAGACGGTGCGCGACACGCTGGATGGATGAGCGCGGCCAGGCCCATGCGCTCGAACACAGGAAACCCGAATGCCGATTCTGCAAACCATCGAAGGACGCGAAGTGCCGGTCAAGGTGTGGACCGGCGAAATCGAGGCGAGCGCGCGCCAGCAGCTCGCGAACATCGCCCAGTTGCCGATCGTCCATCACCACGTCGCGGCGATGCCCGACGTGCATACCGGCATCGGCGCGACCGTCGGCAGCGTGATCGCGACGAAGAAGGCGATCATCCCGGCCGCCGTCGGCGTCGACATCGGCTGCGGGATGATCGCTGCGCGCACGTCGATCAGCGCGGACGCTTTGAACGAAAAGCTGCTGCGCCAGATCTTCGACCAGATCAGCCGCGACGTGCCGGTCGGGCGCGACCAGTACAGCGGGCGCGACGTGCCGACCGAAGCGGCGAGGCCGTTCGCGCCGGGACTCGAGCGCATCTACGCGAAGCATCCCGGCCTGCGCAAGGGTGTCGCGAACGCGAACGCGTGGGTCTGCCAGCTCGGCACGCTCGGCGGCGGCAACCACTTCATCGAGCTGTGCCTCGACGAGGCCGACCGCGTCTGGGTGATGCTGCATTCGGGGAGCCGCGGCATCGGCAACCGCATCGGCAGCTATTTCATCGCGCTCGCCCGCGAGGACATGGCGCGGCTCGACGCGCACCTGCCCGACAACGACCTCGCGTACCTCTCCGAAGGCACGCGGCATTTCGACGACTACGTCGAGGCGGTGTCGTGGGCGCAGGGCTACGCGCGCGAGAACCGCAACGAGATGATGCGCCGCGTGCTCGCCGCGCTCGCTCGCCACCTCCCGCCATTCGAAGTCACGACCGAAGCGGTGAACTGCCACCACAACTACGTCGCACGCGAACGCCACTACGGCACCGACGTCTGGGTCACGCGCAAGGGCGCGATCCGCGCCGGCCGCGGCGAACTCGGCATCATCCCGGGCAGCATGGGCGCGAAAAGCTACATCGTGCGCGGCAAGGGCAACCCGGAGAGTTTCGAATCGTGCGCCCACGGCGCCGGCCGCCGCATGAGCCGCACCGAGGCGAAGAAGACCTTCACTAGCGCCGACCTCGCGCAGCAGACCCGCGGCGTCGTCTGCCGCAAGGACGTCGGCGTCGTGGACGAAATCCCGGGCGCGTACAAGGACATCGACGAGGTCATGGCGAACCAGACTGACCTCGTCGAGGTCGTGCATACGCTGCGGCAGGTGCTGTGCGTGAAAGGCTGATGGCGCGGCGGCGCCGTGAGAATTTCTCCGGCCGCAGGATCTCGATCCCATGCAGGAACGCGACCATCGCGTAGTTCGCGTAGTAGCGTTCCTGCACGTGTGCGAGCAGCGTCTCGGCGAGCGGCCGAGCGCAGATCACTTCGATGCGGACGACGTCGATCACCGGCGCTTCCGGAAGGGGATTTCAGGAGCGGATACGTCCGTTGCGCCGCGTCGCGATCACGCTCGCGACGACGCTCGCGCCGATGAGCACCGACACGGTCGCGAGCGACGCGCCAACCGGCACGTGGTACCACGGGGCGACCAGCATCTTCACGCCGATGAAGGTCAGCACCATCGCAAGGCCGTACTTCAGCAGGTGGAAGCGGTTCGCGACGTCGGCGAGCAGGAAATACAGCGCGCGCAGGCCGAGAATCGCGAAGATGTTCGACGTGAAGACGATGAACGGGTCGGTCGTGATCGCGAAGATCGCCGGGATCGAATCGACCGCGAACATCAGGTCCGACGCCTCGACGAGGATCAGCACCAGGAAGAGCGGTGTGACGTGGCGGACGCCATCGCGCACTACGAAGAAGTCCTCGCGGTGCTCGCCTTCCGAGACGCGCAAGTGCCGCCGCGCGAAGCGCAGCACCGGGTTGCGCCCGAGGTCCGGCTCCTCGTCGGCGGCGGCGAGCATCCTGAGGCCGGTGACGACGAGGAACGCACCGAACACGTACAGCACCCAGTCGAACTCGCGCACGAGCCACGCGCCGCCGAGGATCATCACCGCGCGCATCACGATCGCGCCGAGCACGCCGTACAACAGCACGCGGCGCTGGAATTCGGGCACGACCTTGAACGCCGAGAAGATCAGCAGGAACACGAACACGTTGTCGACCGACAGCGATTTCTCGATCAGGTAGCCGGTCAGGAACTCGAGCGCCTTTGTGTCGGCGATGTCCCGGCCGAGCGTCGCGTCGAGGTGCCACCACAGGCCGGCGCTGAACAGCAATGCCAGCGAGAACCACGCGAACGACCAGGCCGCGGCCTCCTTCACACTCACGCGATGCACCTTGCGGCCGCCGAACACGAAGAGGTCCAGCGCGAGCATCACCAGCACGAAGCCGACGAACGCCGCCCACATCCACGGCTCGCCGACCGACACATCGGAATTCATGGGGGAAAAGAGGAATTTGTTTGCGGGAAGCCGCCGGGCAAGGCGCGCAGGCGCGACGCCACGCCCGGGGCAGCGGAAAGACGGTCAGTAGGCGACCGCGGCGCCGCGACCGTCCTCGTTGTCGGCGAACAGCGGCCAGCCTTCCTCGTCATCCGCGCTCTCGCCGATCCGCGGGTCGAAGCTCGGGCGGGCTCGCTGGAGTTTGCGCCGCAGCGTGCGGGCGACGCGCTCGGTCGCGCGGTTCACGGCGGCGTACAGATCGGCCTCGGTGTCCTCGACGACGATGTCCGGCAGGCCGCCGACGCGCACGCGGATCGCGCAGTGCTTGTCCTCGCCGCCGCGCGGCCCGTTGATGTCCGACAGCCGCACCGTCACACGCAAAGGCCGCTCGTCGAACCGCCCGAGCGCGAAGCGAAGCCGCCGCTCGACCGCCTCGCGGCGGCCGTCGGTCAGCACGAAGCCACGCGCATGGATTTCGATCTGCATGGCAATCTCCCTTGAAAATTCCCACATGGGACGACCCCATGATGGCTTCGCTTCACCATCAAGAAAAGCAGATAATTCTTGTCGCTTTGTTCGTCACAGACTGATAGCAGAATCCCCCGGACATGCTGAACTACAAGCAGCTCTACTACTTCTGGAACGTCGCCCGCCACGGCAGCATCACGCGCGCGGCCGAGCGCCTCCACCTGACGCCGCAGACGATCAGCGGCCAGCTCGCCGAGCTGGAGCGCTCGCTCGGCGCCGACCTCTTCCGCCGCGTCGGACGCCGGCTGGACCTCACGTCCGCCGGCAAGCTCGCGCTGTCGCACGCCGACGAGATCTTCCAGATCGGCAACGAGCTCGAGCAGTCCCTGCGCAGCGGCTCCGCGGGCGGCGATCTGCTGTTCCGGGTCGGCATCGCCGATGCGGTGCCGAAGTCGATCGCGCATCGCCTTCTCGCGCCGGCGCTCGATCTCCCTGAGCGTGTCTGCCTCGTCTGCCATGAGGAGAAGCTCGACCGGCTGTTCGGCGAACTCGCGATCCACAAGCTCGATCTCGTGATCGCGGACCGGCAGCTGCCGTCGGAACTGGGGGTGCGTGGCTACAGCCATGCGCTCGGGCAGAGCGCGGTCGCGTTCTTCGGCGTGCCCGCGCTCGCCGCGCGCTATCGCCCGGCCTTTCCCGCCTCGCTCGACGGCGCGCCGATGCTGCTGCCGGGCGATCGCGCCGCGGTGCAGGCCCCAGTCGCGCGCTGGCTCCACGACAACCGCATCCACCCGCAGATCGTCGGCAAGTTCGACGACACGGCACTGATGAAGGCTTTCGGAAAAGCCGGCGCGGGCGTCTTTCCGGCGCCGGCGATCCTAGAGGAGGAGCTGCGCACGCAGTACGGGACGGAGCCGATCGGCCTCGCCCGCGACGTCGTCGTCCGCTTCTACGCGATCTCGGTCGAACGCCGGCTGACCCACCCCGCCGTCGTCGCGCTGCGCAATGCCGCGCAGGAGTCGATGTTCGGGGAGGCGCCAGCGGCCGACGGGCGATGACCTCGCATCGGCGAGCCCTGGATCATTGCGGCTACCCGCCTGCTTTCCGCAACCACGCCAGCCGCTGCTCGATCTTCTCGCGCCAGCGCGCACCGATGCCGGACATCCGCGCGAGCCGCTCGAGCGCGGCAAGCGGCGGGCGATGTTCCTGCCACAGCAGCATCGCGTCCCGCAACGTCGGCGCGTCGAGTGCCGGCGTCAGCAAGTCGAGCGTATCGCCGGGTGACACCCGGCCGGGTTCGAGAACGCGCCAGTACCAGCCCGTCAGGAGGTGTTCCGCGACGAATGCGGTCATGCCTTCACAGCCGAAACGTTCGTCGATCTTCCAGCACGGCGTGCGCGGCTGGGACACCTGCAACCGGGCCGAACCGAGGCGCCAGATGTCCCCGACGCGAACGTCGCGCTCGTCGAGATCGGGCGACGAGAGATTTTCGCCTATCGATCCCGGCCGCAGCTCGTCGCGGGCCTTGGGAAAGCGCGCGGCGAGCGCCTCGTAATGACGGGCCGGATAAAAATGGACGGCCTTGTCGGGCCCGCCGTGAACCCGCCGGTCCGCCTGCTGGTCGCCGACGAATCCTTCGCGCCCGACATCGACGGGACCGTTCGGCGGCGACTTGTACATCCCGGTCGGACGCCCCGATTCGGGCAGCGGACGGATGCCGCCGATGAAGACGGATACCTGAGCCATCAGCGAATCCTCCGATGTCGCGGCAACTCAGCCGGGGAAGGCGCGCAGCTTCGGCGTCATCGAGCCGCTCGGCCCGGGCGTGCGCGCGACGTTCATGATCCAGCACACCATCACGAAATAACCGACGAGGGCGGTGAGTTCGACCGCGCCGGGCTCGCCGAAGCGCGCGGTCGCGTCGGCGAAAGTCGCATCGCTGACGCCATGCCGTTGCATCAATTCGGTGACGAAATCGCACACGCACGCATCCTCGGCGGCGAGGTTCCGGGGCGTGCGTCCCGCGGCCAGCGCATCGATCGCCGAAGCCTCGACGCCCGCCTTCACCGCGAGCGGCGCGTGCGTCTGCCATTCGAACTGGTTGCCCGTCTCCCTCGCGACGATGCAGACCGCGAGCTCGCGCACGCGTTCCGGCAGGATGCCTTCGAAGCGCAGCGCTTCGCCGGTTTTGCCGATGCGCTCCATCAGCGCCGGCGTCTGCAGCAACGGCACGAACGGGCCGAAGATCGCCTTGCGCGGACCGTTGATGATCGCGTCGGCCGCGGCGCGCTGCGCCTCGTTCATCACGCTGCGTTCGGGAATCGGCAAGCGCTCGGCGTTCGATTCGCCGAAGCCTTGCGGAGTGGGACGTCGAGTTTCGCGATCAGGCATGGCAGGAGTCCTCCAGACGATGTTGATGGACTTCGTAGCGGAGATAGAGCGCGCTAGCGATGAGACCACACGCCGCCGCGAGCAGCGCAAGATTCAGCGCGGTCGAGAAATCGGTCGTCACGCGGGCGAGCGCGGCCGACACGACCGGCCCCATCAGCTGCCCGAACGCGAATCCGGCTGTCATCCGCGCGAGGATCGCGGTCGCGTTGTGTTCGGCCCGCGCACGCGCTTCCTGCATCGCGACCATCGTGATGACCATGAAAGTGCCGCCGACGCACAGCGCCGCGACGAGGATGCTCGCGAGCGACGCCCAGACGGCCGGCAGCAGCACCCCGACCGCCATCACCGCATGGCTGGTCGCCCAGACGTTGCGCCGGTCGAACCGCCGCAGGCCCCACGCCGCGATCAGCGTCGAGATGGCCGCGGCAGCGCCGAACACCGGCCACGCCCAGCCGAAGATCTGCGGATCGTCGATCAACTGGCGCGCCTGCGCGGGGAGGTAGGTCGCAGGCAGGATGTAGCCGAAACCGAACAGCGTGTAGGCGAACACGATCCCGCCGGTGCCGGCCGGAGGGGGACGGTTCGGCCTGCCGGTCGTGCCCGCCTCGGCGGATGCGGCGGGCGCCAAATACCGGCGGCTCGCCGCCAGCGGCAAGACGATCGCGACGGCGGCGAGCGCGGCGAGCTCGATCCACATGCGTTGCGCACTCACGTCCGGCCGCGCGGCGAGCGCGCAATACACGCCGGCGGCCACGATACCGACACCGACGCCGGCGAAGACGGCACCGGCGAGTTGCGGCCGGCCGTGCGCGGCGAGCCACGCGAGCGCCCAGGCCGAAGTCGCGACGAGAGTCCAGGCGCTCAGCACGCCGGCGACGAAACGCAGCAGAGCCCACGCGGGCAGCGACGACGTCCACCCGATCGCGCCGGTCACCGCGACGGTGCCGACAAGCCCGAGCGCGAGCAGGCTCGCCGCCCGCAGGCGCACGCGCGCGGCAAGCAAAGCGCCGGCGAGATAGCCCAGATAATTGGCGGCGGCGAGCCACGCGCCGCTCTCGTTGCCGAGCAGCCCGTCGCGGACCATCAGCGGGAAGAGCGGCGTAAAGGCAAAGCGGCCAACGCCCATCGCGACCGCGAGCGACAACATCGCCGCGACGACGACCGCCGCAATCGCGCGCACGGCGGCAGCGTCGGAGTGCATTTCCGGAATTTTCGGGTTCATGCCTTCATTAGGCCACGGGACGATGCGTGCTGACTAATGAATAAATGTGAACTAACATTCACAAAATGAGAACAGTCGACCTCGAATCCCTTGCGATTTTCAGAACCGTCGTCGAGGAAGGCGGCGTCGTGCGGGCCGCCGAAAAGCTCCACCGCGTCCCGTCCAACGTCACGACGCGGGTGCGGCAGCTCGAGGAATTCCTCGGCGTGCGCCTGTTCCGCCGGGAGGGCCGGACGCTGGCCCTGTCAGCCGAAGGGCACACGCTGCTGAACTACGCGGTGCGCCTGCTGCGGCTTGCCGACGAGGCAGTCAACGAGATGCGCAGCCGCAAGCCGCAGGGGATCTTCCGTCTCGGCTCGCTCGAAAGCACCGCCGGCAGCCGCCTCGCACCGATCCTGTCGCGCTACCACGCGGACAACCCCGGCGTCGTCGTCGAACTCGTCACCGGCACCACCGGCGCACTGATCAGCCGCGTCAACAACTTCGACCTCGAGGCCGCCTTCGTATCCGAACCCTTCACTGCGCCGGACCTCGCGGCGACGCCCGTGTTCCGCGAGGAACTCGTGCTGATCACCGCGAAGGCCGTCGATCGCATCCGGTCGGCGAAGGACCTCGGACACAGCACGATGATCGCGTTCGCGCACGGCTGCTCCTACCGCAAGCGCCTCGAAGACTGGCTGAGCGCCGACAACGTGATGCCCGAGCGCGCGCTCGAATTCGCCTCCTACCAAGGCATGATCGCCTGCGTCGCCGCGGGCACCGGTTTCGCGATCGTCCCGAAATCGGTGCTCGCCGCGCTGCACGCGGCCGACAAGGTCAATCAGCACGGCTTGCCGGAACATGTCGCGACGAACCGGACCCACCTCGTCTGGCGCGGGCAGCCTTCGCTGGCGCTGGAGAGCCTCGTCGGGCTGCTGACCGCAGCGGAATGATCCCGGCGGACCCATCCGGGAAGTTGCGCAAAACGCGAGCGAACACGCGGCATCGGAAGTCCGCCCGCGACAACCTGCGGACGGCGGGGAATTCCCGCCGTCATTCCGCCCGACGGCACGCCGAACCCCGTCGTCGCGCTGCCCGAAGTCAAGCGCCGAGCGCAGTCCGCCGCGATCGTCGGGAACCGCCCCGGCCTTCGGCGGCGTCAGCCGAGCGAGTCCGCCAGGTAGCGCATGTCGCCCCGGACGAAGCCCGGTCCGCTGAAAGCTCCCAGCCAGTCGAGGTCGTCGGCCAGCGCATCCTCGCCACGCTCCCACGCACGGAATGCGACGCCGCCCTCCCAGCGCGGGAAGCCATACCCGTTGGTCAGGACAACGTCCACGTCGCTCGGGCGCTGCGCCACGCCTTCCGCTAGCAGCAGCGCCGCTTCGTTGGTCATCGCGAGCAGCGCGCGGCGGCGGATTTCCTCGTCATCGAACGGACGGCGTGCGATGCCCTTGGCGGCGCTCGCGTCGTCGATCAGCCGGCGCACTTCGGGGTCGGCCTTGCGGCGTCCGTCGGGGCCATAGGCGTAGTAGCCGCCGCCGGCCTTGCGCCCCAGTCGCCCCGCCTCGCAGAGCATGTCGGGAATGCGCACATAGCGATGTGCGGGGTCGCGGGTGGACGCCGTGTTCTGTCGCATACGCCACGCGATGTCGAGCCCGGAAAGGTCGGCGACCGCGAACGGGCCCATCGCGAAGCCGAAGGCTTCCAACGCGGCGTCGACCTGTTCGGGATAGGCGCCTTCCTCGATCATGAACTCGCACTGCTTGCGATAGGCGGAGTAGATGCGGTTGCCGATGAAACCGAAAGCGTTGCCGGCGAGGACGCAGGTCTTGCGCAGACGTTTTCCCACTCCGAGCGCGGCGGCGAGCACCTCGGGCGCCGTCGCGGCACCGCTGACGACTTCCAGCAGCCGCATCACGTGCGCGGGGCTGAAGAAGTGCAGGCCGACGACATCCTGCGGCCGCGACGTGACGTTCGCGATGGCGTCGAGATCGAGATAGGACGTGTTCGTCGCGAGGATCGCGCCGGCGCGCGCGACACGGTCGAGGCGGCGGAAGATGTCCTGCTTGACCGCAAGGTCCTCGTACACGGCCTCGATGACGAGGTCCGCCGTGGCGACCCGGTCCCAGTCGATGCTGCTGTCGAGGCGCGCCAGCGTGGCGTCGGCGCGGCGCGCATCGAGCTTGCCGGCGCTCACGCGGCTGCGGTAGTGCTCGGTGATGCGTGCCGTGCCGCGATCGAGCGCGGCCTGATCCTGTTCGAGCAGGAGGACGTCGTAGCCGCCTTCGAGCGCGGCGATCGCGATGCCCGAGCCCATCGTGCCTGCGCCGATGATCGCGACGCGAGCGACGGGACGGGGAGCGAGGCCCTTGAGTTTCGGGTGACGCGCGGCGTCGCGCTCGGCGAAAAACTGGTAACGCAGCGCGTGCGCTTCCCGCGACAGGCGCAGGCTTTCGAAAGAGGCGCGTTCCTTTGCCAGCGCTTCTTCGATCGGCAGGGTCGCCGCGGATTTCACCGCTTCGATCGCGGCGATCGCGGCGGGACGGTTCTTTGCGGCGCGCAGCGCGTCGCGGGTTGCGGCTTCGATTTCCGCTGATTCCGCCGGCGGCGGCGCCACCGCACGCAGCGGCGATTTTCCCTTCAGGCCGCGGGCGTGCGCGATCGCCGCGGCCGCGAGCTTGCCGGCGGCGACTTCGTCCACGAGTCCCGCGGCCAACGCCGCCTCACCCGAAATCCGTTCGCCGCTGCAGATCATGCGGATCGCGCGCGGGATGCCGACGACGCGAGGCAGCCGCTGGGTGCCGCCCGCCCCCGGGATGATGCCGAGCGTGACCTCGGGAAGGCCGACGACGACGCGCGCGGTCGCGACCCGGGCATCGCAGCCGAGCGCGAGTTCGAGGCCGCCGCCGAGCGCGGCACCGTCGAGCGCCGCCACCACCGGCTTGCCGCAGTTCTCGATCGCCGCGATCACGGCGGGCAGCTGGGGATGTTCGAGCGGCTGGCCGAACTCCTTCAGGTCCGAACCCGCGATGAAGGTGTCGCCGGCGCCGATGATCACGGCCGCCGCGAGCGCGTCGTCGCGCTTGAGCAGTTCGATGCCTTCGAGCAGGCCGCGACGAACCGCGGCGGAGCCCGCATTGATGGGCGGATTGTCGATCACGAGCACGACGACGTCGCCGTGCCGTTCGATGGATACTGCTTGTGTCACTTCGATCTCCCGTTTTCCCGATTCGCCGCGGCTCAGCAATGCGTGAAGCTCGCGCGGCGCTTGGCGACGAAGGCCGCCATGCCTTCCTTCTGGTCCTGCAGGCCGAAGCTCGCGTGGAACGTGCGTCGCTCGAACAGCAGCCCCTCCGACAGTCCCGATTCGAAGGCGCGGTTCACCGATTCCTTGATCATGATCGCGACCGGCAGCGAGAAGCCGGCAATCCGCGCGGCCGCTTCGAGGGCCTCGTCGAGCAGGCTCTCGACCGGGACGACGCGCGACACGAGCCCGGCGCGCTCGGCTTCCTGCGCATCCATCATGCGTGCGGTCAGGCACAGGTCCATCGCCTTCGCCTTGCCCAGCGCCCGCGGCAGTCGTTGCGTGCCTCCTGCGCCCGGCAGCACGCCGAGGCGGATTTCAGGCTGGCCGAATCGCGCGTCTTCGGCGGCGATGATCATGTCGCAGGTCATCGCCAGCTCGCACCCGCCCCCGAGCGCGAAGCCGCGAACCGCCGCGATGACGGGTTTGCGGACGCGGGCGAGGCGGTCCCAGTTCCGCGACACGTAGTTCGTCTTGTAGACGTCCATGTAGCTCCATTGCGCCATCGCGCCGATGTCGGCGCCGGCCGCGAAGGCCTTGCCGGCACCGACGATGACGATCGCGCCGATCGACTCGTCGGCGTCCATCGCCTCGAGCTCGTCGCCGAGCAGGTCGATGACGGCATCGCTCAGCGCGTTGAGGTGGTCGGGGCGGTTCAGCGTGAGCAGGCCGACACGGCCCCGGCGCTCGGCCAGGACCAGCGGTTCGGCAAGCTTGTCCTTTGAATCGTGGAGATCGGACACGGTATTTCTCCCATTTTTGGTGACGGGCATCACATGCCCAGATAAGCCTTCTTCACCTGTTCGTCGTGCAGCAGCTCGGGGCCCGGGCCGCTGAGGATCGTGTGGCCGGTCTCGACGACGTAGCCGATGTCGGCGATCGCGAGCGCGGCGTGCGCGTTCTGCTCGACGAGGAAAATCGTGATGCCTTCGGCCTTGAGGCGCCGGATGACGCGGAAGATCTCCTCCACGAGCAGCGGAGCGAGACCCATCGAAGGTTCGTCGAGGAGCAGCAGCTTCGGCCGTCCCATCAGCGCGCGCGCCATCGCGAGCATCTGCTGCTGGCCGCCGGAGAGCGTCCCCGCCGGCAGCGCGCGCTTCTCCTTCAGGATCGGGAAGATGCCGAACATGCGCTCGATGTCCTGCTCGATCTCGCGGTCGCGGCGCGAGTAGGAGCCGAGGCGCAGGTTGTCCTCGATGCTCATCGGGCCGAACACCTGCCGCCCTTCGGGTACCTGGCAGATGCCCGCGCGCACGCGCTTTTCCGGCGCGACGCGGGTGATGTCCTCACCGCCGAAGCGCACCACCCCGCCCGACGCCGGCTGCACGCCGGAAATCGTGCGCAGCAGCGTCGTCTTGCCGGCGCCATTCGCGCCGACCAGCGCGACGAGCTGGCCCTGCTTCACGTCGAGGTCGATGCCGTGCAGCGCCTGGATGCGGCCGTAGTGCGAAGTCAGGCCGCGGATTTCGAGGATGGTCTCGCGCACCGGCTTCGGCGCGGGCACGAAGGACGTGCTCTCGCGCCGCCCGCCGAGGCCCATCGGCTCGGGCGCGAGCGCGATGATGCGTGCCTTCAGCGCGTCGAGGTCGCCGCGCGAACGGACGCCGAACAGCGGGTCCTCGTCGGCGGCGAAAGCCGCGTCGATCCGCTCCCAGTCCTCGGGCGCCAGCGCACGTCGCGCGGCGGGGATGACGGCCGTCTCCTCCAGGCGCATGTGCTGGCGCAGATGCTCGGCGAACTCGCGCAACGTGTCGAGGAAGGTTTGCTGCTCGCCACGCTGCCCGTCGCGGAACGCCACCGCGAGCGCATGCACACCGTCGCGGTGGGCCGGCCCGTCGCGGTGCTCGGCCTCGAGCCGCGCGATGGCGGCCGCGGCGGCGGGGTCGCGCCGGCTCAGGGCCGGGAACAGGAACTCGTCTTCCTTGCGGTGGTGGATGCGGTCGATGTACGCATCCAGGTATTCCAGCAGTTCCACCGTCGTCTCTGCGGCGGCCTGCACCTCGCGTCCTTCGCCCATCGCCTCGGCGAGCGCATCGATGGCTGTGGCGACGCGCCACATGCCGCGATGCTCGGCCTGGATGATGTCGAGAGCGAGCATCCGCGATTCAAGAACTTCCATGGTCGTCTCCTTCAGGCCGATGCGCCGAGGTAGGCGGCGATGACGTCGGGGTTGTCGCGGATCTCGGCGGCCGTGCCTTCGGCGAGCTTGCGGCCGTAGTCGAGCACGAGGATGTGGTCCGACAGGTTCATGACGAGCTTCATGTCGTGTTCGACGAGGACGACCGTGATGCCCGAGTCGGCGATCTTGCGGATCAGCGCCTCGATCTCGCCCGTCTCGGTGTGGTTGAGGCCGGCGGCCGGCTCGTCGAGCAGCAGCAGCTTCGGTTTCGCCGCCAGCGCTCGGGCAATCTCCAGGCGCTTCAGCGCGCCGTAGGACATCTGGCTCGCATGGGTGTCGCGATACTGGCCGACGCCGACGAAGTCCATCAGGCGCGCGGCTTCGTCGCGGCATTCGGCGTCCGCCTTCGCCAGCCCCGGCAAGCGGAACAAGCCGGCGAGCAGGCTCGAACCGAGCCGCAGGTGCGCGCCGACCATGACGTTCTCGATCGCGCTCATGTTCATGCACACCTGCAGGTTCTGGAACGTCCGGCTCATACCGCGGCGCGCGAGGCGGTCGGGGCTCTCACCGCCCGCGGGCGCGTCGTCGAACAGGATCTCGCCGCTGGTCGGCGTGTAGATGCCGGTGATGAGGTTGAAGAGCGTCGTCTTGCCGGCGCCGTTGGGGCCGATCACCGCATGGATCGTCCCCGCCCGCACGGTGAAGGACACGTCCTGCACCGCCTTCACGCCGCCGAAGGTCTTCGAGAGATTGCGCACTTGCAGCATCACGCGGCCCTCCCCGCGAACTTCAGGCGCAGCGTCGGGACGATGCCGCGCGGCAGGAAGATCATCGTCAGCATCAGGATCAGGCCGAAGACCACCGTCTCCCAGCCCTCGAACGCCGACAGCAGCTGCGGCAGCAGCGTCAGCACGACCGCGCCGAGGATCGAGCCGAACACCGACGCCATGCCGCCGAGCACGACCATCGTGACGAGCTCGATCGAATGGAAGAAGCCCGCCGCGCCCGGCGTCAGGAAGCCGACGTAATGGGCGGTGACGCTGCCCATCACGCTCGCGACGACGGCCGAGAGGACGAAGACGCGCACCTTGAACGAGGTGGTGTCGATGCCGGCGACGCGCGCCGCGATCTCCGAGCCATGGATCGCCTGCAGCGCGCGTCCGGCCGGTGCGTCGATCAGGTTCAGCGCCGCGCGCGTGACCAGCAGCAGCATCACCGCGACGACCGCATACCAGGTCTGCTCGCCGGTGATCTGCCAGCCGAACAAGCTGAAGGCGTCGACCGGCATGCCGTCCGGCCCCCCGGTGAAGTCGGTCTCGTTGACGATCAGCATCGACAGGATGATGCCGAGCCCGAGCGTCGCCATCGCAAGGTAATGCCCTTTCAGCTTCAGGATCGGACGCGCGACGGCAAATGCGAGGAGCGCGGTCGCCGCCGCTCCGGCGATCAGCGCAACTCCCGACGGCCAGCCGTAGCGGCTCGTCAGGATCGCCGACGCGTAGGCGCCGATGCCGAAGAAGCCGGCGTGTCCGAGGCTGATCTGGCCCGTGTAGCCGATCAGCAGGTTGAGGCCGACGGCGATGCTGGCGTTGATCGCGATGCGGATCGCGAGGTCGTAGTAATACGCGTTCGGCAGCGCCAACGGCAGCACCGCCAGCACGAACGCGAGGAACAGGAATCCACGTGTGGTCGGTTTCATGGTCATACCCGGTCGGTGGTCTTCTTCCCGAACAGGCCCTGCGGCAGGAAGAAGAGGATGAGAAGGATCAGCACGAAGGGCATCGCGTCCTTGTAGGCGGACGAGATGTAGCCGGCGGTCATCGCCTCGACGACGCCCAGCAAGAGGCCGCCGACGATCGCGCCGACGCCGCTGCCGAGACCGCCGAGGGTCGCCGCGACGAAGCCCTTGAGGCCCATCATGATGCCGACGTCGTAGCTGGTGTAGGTCATCGGCGCGACGAGGATGCCGCCCAAGGCGCCGAGCGCCCCGGACAGGCCGAACGCGAGCAGCAGGATGAAGCGCGTGTTGATGCCGACGAGCTGCGCGGCGAGCTTGTTGCACGAGGTCGCGAGCACCGCCTTGCCGAGGGTCGTGCGGCCGAAGAAGAGCGCGAGCGCGACGACCACGACGAGCGTCACACCCATCACCCACAAGCTCTGCGGCATCAGCGTCGCGCCCAGGATCGCGATCGGTTCCTCGCCCGAGAACGCCGGCAGCGCGTGGTTGCCCTTGCCGAGGAACACTTCAGCGAGCCCGCGCAGCGTGAGCGATGCGCCGATCGTGATGATGACCAGCGTGACGACTTCGGAATTGCCGGCCGGCTCGATCGCGAGCTTCTCGACGATCAGCCCGGCCACCGCCGCGGCCAGCACCGCGAGCGCGATTGCCAGCGGCAGCGGGACGCCCGCCTGCACGAGCAGCGCCGCGGACATGCCGCCGAGCATGATGAACTCGCCCTGCGCGAAGTTGATCACGCCCGAGGCGCTGTAGATGAGTGAGAAACCGACCGCGGCCAGCGCATACATCGCGCCGACGGTAAGTCCGGAAAAGAGGAACTGCAGCAGTTCGGACAGCACGGAATACTCCTTCGGAATTCGGGACGAACGGGTTCCCGCCGCCCCCGGGGAAGCCCGGGGGCGTTTCGATGCACAGGCAGCGGGAGGCGGCCGCCGAAGCGCCCGCCGTGGGGAATCGCGGCGCTTAGTTCAGCAGCGTCCAGTCACCGTTACGGATCTCGAGCATGCGGAAGGCCGAGAGGCTCAGGCCCATGTGATCCGACGCGGACATGTTGAAGGCCCCGCTCGTCGCGACGAAGTTCGTCGTCGCCTCGAGCGCGTCGCGTACCTTCGCCTTGTCGGTGGAACCGGCCCGGCGGATCGCATCGGCGGCGAGCATCAGGCCGTCATAGGCATAACCGCCGAAGGTCGAAGGCTCGGACTTCCAGCGCTCGGAGAAGGATTTCGCGTAGTCGCTGACGACCTTCTTCTGCGGATCGGTGGCCGGCAGCTTGGCCGCGATCGGCAGCGCGGGCGACGGCAGGCGCACGCCTTCCGCGGCGGGGCCGGCGAGGCGGATGTACTCGCCCGAGGCCACGCCGTGCGACTGGTATAGCGGCAGCTTGATGCCGAGCTGCGCGAAGTTCTTCGTCACGACCGCCGGACCCTGGCCGAGGCCGAACACGAAGACCGCCTGCACGCCCGGCGCGCCCTTGATCTTCGTGAGCTGCGCCGTCATGTCCGTGTCCTTGGGACCGTAGGTCTCGTCGGCGACCAGCGTGATGCCGTACTTGCCGGCGACCGCCTGCGCTTCCTTGCGTCCCGACTGGCCGAAGCCGCTGTTCTCGGACAGCAGCGCGACTTTCGTCAGGCCGGCCTTCTTCATGTCGTCGAAGACCCGCTCGGCCGCCATGCGGTCCGTGTGCGGCGTCTTGAACATCCACTTCTTCGTCGGCTCGACGATGACCACCGCGCCGGCGAGCGAGATGAACGGCACTTGTGCCCGATCGACCAGCGGCGCGATCGCCATCGTCGCCCCGCTCGTCGTGCCGCCGATGATGAGATCGACCTTGTCATTCTCGATCAGTCGCTTCGCGAAACCGTTCGCCTTGCCCGATTCGCTGCCGTCGTCGTAATGCACGAGTTCGAGCGGACGACCCAGCACGCCGCCGTTCTTGTTCAGCGTTTCGACGTACATCTGCAGCGTCTTCAGCTCGGGGTCGCCGAGGTAGGCCGCCGGGCCGGTGACCGACAGCACCGCGCCGATGCGGATCGGGTCCGCGGCGTAAGCCGTGCCGAGGGCGGCGCAGGCCGCCGCAGCGAGTGTGAACTTGATGAAAGTGCGCTTTTCCATTGGGAGTCTCCTTCAATATCTTTCTTGTTACCCCGTCAACGAAATCCCGTCCGTGCCGGGCCCCTGGAAGCCCGGCCGCAGCCTTTCGACACGCTTGTCTCAAACCGTGTCGAAGGGCCCGCAGCGAACGGAGATCGTTGCCTCGGTATGTTTGCGGCCTATGTGGCCCGTCGCTGGGTCACACGCGCTCGATGATCAGCGCGATGCCCTGCCCCACGCCGATGCACATCGTGCACAAGGCGTAGCGGCCGCCCGTGCGTTCGAGCTGGTTCAACGCCGTGGTGACGAGGCGTGCGCCGGAGGCGCCGAGCGGATGGCCCATCGCGATCGCGCCGCCGTTCGGATTCACGTGCGCGGCATCGTCCGGCAGGCCGAGGTCGCGCGTGACCGCGAGCGCCTGCGCGGCGAACGCTTCGTTGAGCTCGATCACGTCCATGTCGGCGAGCGTCAGGCCGGCCTTCGCGAGCACCTTCTTCGACGCCGGCGACGGGCCGAAGCCCATGATGCGCGGCGCGAGTCCCGCCGCGGCCATCGCGACGACTCGGGCGCGCGGCTTCAGGCGGTAGCGATCGACCGCGGCTTCGGACGCGAGCAGCACCGCGCACGCACCGTCATTGACGCCCGAGGCGTTCCCCGCGGTGACCGTGCCGTCCGGGCGCACCACGCCCTTCAGCTTCGCCAGCGTCTCTAGCGTCGTTTCCGGCCGCGGATGCTCGTCCGTCGTGACAAGCTTCGGATCGCCCTTCTTCTGCGGAATCTGCACCGGCACGATCTCGTTCGCGAAGAGCCCCGCCTCGTTCGCGGCCGCCCAACGCTGTTGCGAACGCAGCGCCAGCGCGTCCTGGTCGGCGCGGCTGATGTTGAACTCGGTCGCGACGTTCTCGGCGGTTTCAGGCATCGAGTCGATGCCGTACTTCGCCTTCATCAAGGGATTCACGAAGCGCCACCCGATCGTGGTGTCCTCGATCTTCGCGCTGCGCGAGAACGCCGTCTCGGCCTTGCCCATCACGAACGGGGCGCGGCTCATGCTCTCGACGCCGCCGGCGATCAGCAGGTCGGCTTCGCCGGACTTGATCGCCCGCGCGGCCATGCCGACCGCGTCGAGGCTGGAACCGCACAGGCGGTTCAGCGTCGTGCCGGGGACGTCCTGCGGCAGCCCCGCCAGCAGCGCCGCCATGCGCGCGACGTTGCGGTTGTCCTCGCCCGCCTGGTTCGCGCAACCGTAGATCACGTCATCCACCGCGGACCAGTCGACGCCGGGGTTGCGCTCGACCAGCGCACGGATCGGCAGTGCCGCGAGGTCGTCCGCGCGGACCGCGGACAGCGCGCCGCCGTAGCGGCCGAAGGGGGTGCGGATGGCGTCGCAGATGTAGGCGTTGTTCATCGTCTCCACCTCCTCAGGCCGTCACGTTGCGCTTGTCGATCAGGCGCTTGGCCTTGCCGACCGAGCGGAACAGCGAACCGGGCTGGGCCATCGTCGTCTTCGTGCTGATGCCGATGTAGGACTTGATGTTGTGCTGCAGCAGCTTCGCGAGCTCCTGCTGGCGCAGCGGACCGAGGTCGGCCGCTTCGGTCGAGAGTTCGACGACGACTTCCATCTTGTCCATGTGGCCGTCGCGGGTCAGCTCGATCTGGTAGTGCGGCGACAGCTCCTTCTGCTTCAGGATCAGCTCCTCGATCTGGCTCGGGAACACGTTCACGCCGCGGATGATCAGCATGTCGTCCGAGCGGCCGGTGATCTTGCCGATGCGGCGCATCGAGCGCGAAGTCGGCGGCAGCAGGCGCGTGAGGTCGCGGGTGCGGTAGCGGATGACCGGCAGCGCCTCCTTCGACAGCGAGGTGAAGACCAGCTCGCCCTCCTCGCCGTCGGGCAGCACTTCGCCGGTCTCGGGGTCGATGATCTCGGGGTAGAAGTGATCTTCCCAGATCACCGGGCCGTCCTTGCTCTCGATGCACTCGCTCGCGACCCCCGGTCCCATCACTTCGGACAGGCCGTAGATGTCGACCGCGTCGATGCCGGCGCGCGCTTCGATCTCGTGGCGCATCGCCTCGGTCCAGGGCTCCGCGCCGAAGATGCCGATCTTCAGCGACGACTCGGCCGGGTCGAGCCCCTGGCGCACGAACTGCTCGAGGATGTTGAGCATATAGGACGGCGTCACCATGATGGCCTTCGGCTTGAAGTCCTGGATCAGCTGGACCTGGCGCTCGGTCTGGCCGCCGGACATCGGCACGACGGTGCAGCCGAGGCGCTCGGCGCCGTAATGCGCGCCCATGCCGCCGGTGAAGAGGCCATAGCCGTAGGAGATATGCACGACGTCGCCCTTGCGCACGCCCGCCGCGTAGATCGAACGCGCGACGAGGTTCGCCCAGTTGTTGATGTCGTTCTGCGTGTAGCCGACGACGGTCGGCTTGCCGGTCGTGCCGCTCGACGCATGCACGCGGACGACTTCTTCACGCGGGACGGCGAAAAGGCCGAAGGGATAGTTGTCGCGGAAGTCCTGCTTCACCGTGAAGGGGAATTTGGAAAGGTCTTCCAGCGTCTTCAGGTCCGACGGATGGACGCCGGCCGCCTCGAAGCTGCGGCGATAGTGCGGGACGTTGTCGTAGGCGTGCTGCACCGTCTTCTTCAGGCGCTCGAGCTGCAGGGCGCGCAGTTCGTCGCGGCTGGCCGTCTCGATCGGGTCGAACCCGATGCCATGTTCCATGCGTGCGTTCATTCCAGTACTCCTCTCTCTGTGGGGTTGGGACGGCGGCGGACCTTCCTGTCCGGGTCCGCTTCGCCGTCCTGTCTGCTAGGTATGTTGTGGTTATGTTGTCGCTTACGCGGTGAAGCGATGCTGGATCACACGGAAGCGGTTCGCGACGAAGGCGCTGTCCGAATAGCTCGCGTTGGCCGACGGATTGGCGCCGGTGCCGTGGTAGTCCGAGTACGCCGCCGACTGGTTCACATAGACGCTGCCGGTCAGGTTCAGCGACAGCGCCACGCCCGCGCGCTGGGTCGCCGCGACGACCTGCTGCACGAATTCCGGCTTGCTGCTGTAGGCGCCCACGGTCAGCGCGCCGTGCTCGGTCGTGATGCGCTCCGACAGCGCGACGGCTGCCGCAGCGTCCGCGGTGCGCACGACGAAGGCGATCGGACCGAAGCGCTCTTCCATGTAGACCGCCTCGTCCGCAGCGTCGCACTTCAGCAGCACCGGCGTGCGCACGGTCGCTTCTGCGAAATCGGGATGCGCGACCGGCTTCGACGCCAGCACCACCTCGCCCCAGCTCGCCGCCTCGTCGAGGCGGCCCAGCGTGTCGGACGACTGGATGCAGCCGAGCACCGCCGCGGCGACGGCCGGATCGGCGAGCAGCTTGTCGATCGACCGGCCCAGGTCGGCCGCGACCTCATCGAAGCTCTTGTGGCCCTGGTCGGTGTCGATGCCGCCGGCCGGCACGAGGATCGCCTGCGTCGTCGTGCACATCTGCCCCGAGTACAGCGACAGCGTGAAGGCGAGGTTGCGCAGCATGCCCTTGTAGTCGTCGGTCGATTCGATGACGACGTTGTTCACGCCAGCGAGCTCCGCATACACCTGCGCCTGCCGGCAGTTCTCGATCAGCCAGTTGCCGAAGGTGTTGCTGCCGGTGAAGTCGATCGACTTCACCGCCTTGTGCGTCGCGAGGAAGCGCGTCAGTTCGCGCGAGTCATCGACGGCGAGCAGCACGGCGTTGGGGTCCGCGCCTGCTTCCGCGAGCACTTCGCGCAGCACGCGCACGGTGATCGCGGCGGGCAGGATCGCGTTGCGGTGCGGCTTCACGATGACCGGGTTGCCGGTCGCGAGCGCCGCAAAGAGGCCCGGATAGGTGTTCCAGGTCGGGAAGGTGCCGCAGCCGATCACCAGCGCGACGCCGCGGCCGACGATCTCGTAGCGCTTCTTCAGCACCAGCGCCGGATTCTTGCCTTGCGGCTTTTCCCAGTGCGCCTCGGCGGGAATCGCCGACATCTCGCGCCAGGCGTAGGCGACGGCTTCGAGCGCGCGGTCCTGCGCATGCGCAGCGCCCGCCTGGAAGGCCATCATCCACCCCTGGCCGGTCGTGAACATCACCGCATGGGCGATCTCGAAGCTGCGCTGGTTGAGGCGCATGAGCGCTTCGAGCAGCGCACCGACGCGTCCTTCCGCGCCGAGGGCCTGCAGCGACGCACGCGCCGCCTGCGAGGCCTCGATCAGCGCCTCGCCGCTGCAGCGCGGATAACGGATGTTCATCGGCACGCCGTAGGGCGAGCGCTCGCTGCCCGCGGTGCCGGTGCAGCCGGGCTGGTCGAGCTCGAAGTCGGTGCCGCAATAGGCGTCCAAGGCGGCGCGGCCGTCGGCCATCGCGGTTTCGCCATACACCTTCGGGCTCGGCATTTCGGAGAACGGGCTCCAGTAGCCGCGGTCGGCGACGGCCTGGACCGCGCGGTCGAGCATCGCCTGACGGCGATCAAACATCGGGTGGGTCATTTCGATTCTCTCTATGGGCTGGGTGCCGGCGCGGCCTCTTTTCGGGCCGCTGCCGGGGGTGCGTCGGGTGAGGGCTCAGGTTTCCTGGTCGAAGTCGATGACCAGCTTGTCAGTGACCGGATAGCTCTGGCACGACAGGCGGAAGCCGCGCGCGACCTCGTAGTCCTCGAGCGCGAAGTTGGTGTCGTGGTCCACCTCGCCGTCGATCACTTTGCAGCGGCAGGTCGAGCACACGCCGCCCTTGCACGAATACGGCATCTCGATGCCCTGCGCGAGGCCGGCGTCGAGCACGGATTCGCGGTTCTTCGGCATCATGAATTGACGCACGCGGCCGTCCTGGATCACGGTGACTTCGCAGTCCTCCGTCCCCTTGACCGGATGCGAATGCGCCGGCCGCGGCCCCTTCGGCAGGCTGGTCGCGAAGAGTTCCATCTTGATCGCCGACTTGGGCACGCCGTGCTCCTGCAGCGAGGCCGATACCGCTTCCATCATGTCCATCGGGCCGCAGATGAAGGCGACGTCGATGCGCTTCGGGTCGATCCAGCGCTTGAGCAGCGCGTCGCAGCGCTCGCGGTCGATGCGGCCGTTGAAGAGGTCGATGTCCTGCTGCTCACGCGACAGCACATGCACTAGGTTGAGGCGCTCGCCGTACTGGTCCTTCAGGTCCGCCAGCTCTTCGCGGAACATCACGCTCGACGACGAGCGGTTGCCGTACACCAGCGTGAAGCGGCTGCCCCGCTCGGCGGCGAGGATCGTCGTGACCAGCGACAGGATCGGGGTGATGCCGCTGCCCGCCGCGAACGCCGCGTAGCTGCGGTGCTGGTGCGCGTCCGGCGCGACGCCGAAATGGCCCGAGGGCGGCATCACTTCGACGCTCACGCCCGGCTTCAGGAAGTCGTTCGCCCAGTTCGAGAACAGGCCCCCATGCACGCGCTTGATCGCGATGCGCAGCGCGCGCTCGTCGGCGCCCGAACAGATCGAGTAGGACCGGCGTACGTCCTCGCCGCCGATCTCGGTGCGCAGCGTCAGGTGCTGGCCGGGGGCGTAGTGGAACGCCTCCGCGAGCGAGGGCGGCACGTCGAAGGTGACGACGATCGCGTCGCGGGTCTCGGGGCGCACGCTGGCGACCCGCATATCGTGAAACTTGCTCATCTCTCTTGCTCCTCTCGGCGTGCCTTTCTCAGTGGCACTTGAAGTAGTCGAACGGTTCGAGGCAGTCGAGGCAGCGGTGGAGCGCCTTGCACGGGGTCGAACCATGACGGCTGATCGGCGCGGTGTTCGCCGAGCCGCAGTGCGGACATGCGGCGGGCGCGTCCTCGACGGCATGCCGGCGCAGCCTGCTGATGTCGATCACCTGGCGCCCGTCGGCGCGACGGGCAGGCGGCGCGATGCCGTATTCCTGCAGTTTCCGGCGTCCCTCGCTGGTCAGCCAGTCCGTCGTCCAGGCCGGCGCGATGCGGCTTTCGAGCCGCACGCGCTCCACCCCCCGCTCGCGCAGCGCCTCCTCGATGGAGCGGCCGATGACTTCCGTCGCCGGACAACCCGAATAGGTCGGCGTGATCACCACCTCGCACACCGCCCCGGCCGGCTCGTTGTGCCAGTTCACCTCCCTCACGATCCCCAGATCGACGATGGAAATGGCCGGAATTTCGGGATCGGGCACATCGGCCAGCCAGCCCCACACTCTGTCGCTGCGTTCGCGCAAGTCGGCCATCGCCGGCACGCTCACCAAGTCGCGCCGGGATAGGCGCGCTGCAGGAACTGCATCTCGGCGAGCAGCAGGCCCAGGTTTTCCCCGTGCCGCCCCTGCTTGCCGCCCTTCTGCATCCATTCGCCTGCGGGAATCTCGAGCGTCGCCTCGGCGAAGACTTCGCTCACGATCGCGAGCCACGCGCCCTTCAGCGTCGAGGGATCGCACGCCAGGCCCTGCGCGCCGAGCAGTTCCTCGGTCTCGTCGGCGTTGAACATCTCGCCGGTGAACATCCACAGCTCATCCACCGCGGCCTGCACGCGGCGGCGGCTCTCGGCGCTGCCGTCACCCAGGCGCACCACCAGGTCGCTGCTGCGGCGCAGGTGGTAGGCCACTTCCTTGATCGCCTTCGAGGCGATGTCGGCGATGCGGTCGTCGGACGAGCGCATCAGCGCCTCCAGCACGAGCTGATGCCACGCGTCGAAGAAGAACTGGCGCACCAGCGTCTGGGCGTAATCGCCGTTCGGCTGCTCCACCAGCAGCAGGTTCGTGAACTCGTGCGAGTCGCGGCGGAAGGCCAGCGCGTCCTCGTCGCGGCCGCGTCCCTCGACCTCGCCGGCGTAGGACAGCCACATCCGCGCCTGGCCGATCAGGTCGAGCGCAATGTTGGTCAGCGCCATGTCCTCCTCGAAGGCCGGGCCCTTGCCGCACCACTCCGAAAGGCGCTGCGACAGCACCAGCGCGTTGTCGCCGAGGCGCATCAGATAAACGGACTTGTCATCGAGCAGCATGTCTGTCTCCGGTCCTGGTCATCACATGTGCTTCACTTCTTCCGGCACCGGGAAGAAAGTCGGGTGACGATAGATCTTGTTGTTCGCGGGCTCGAACAGCGCTTCCTTGTCGGCCGGACTGCTCGCGGTCACTTCGGACGCGGGCACGACCCAGATCGACAGGCCTTCGTTGCGGCGCGTGTAGACGTCGCGGGCGTTGTTGATCGCCATCTCGGCATCCGGCGCATGGAGGCTGCCGACGTGCTTGTGCGCAAGGCCGTGCTGGCTGCGGATGAACACTTCCCAAAGGGGCCATTCCTTCATTTCTCTTCTCCTCTCGATCTCGTTATTACGCGCGGGCCACGAAATACCGTTCGGCTGTGCCTGTCGAAGCCCTGCTATTGCCCTTCGACGGGCTCAGGGCGAACGGAAGCAGTCGGTGACCGTGCTGATGTCAGGCGGCCTTGGCTGCCGCAACCTGTCTTTCGGATTTCTTTTCGGCGTGGGCGAGCAGCGCGTCGCGGAACCACGCACCGTCGTCCCAGGCCTTCACGCGGGTGCGCAGGCGGTCGCGGTTACAGGGGCCGTTGCCGGCGACGACCTGGCGGAATTCCTCCCAGTCGATCTGGCCGAAGTCGTAGTGGCCGGTGTCCTCGTTCCACTTCAGCTCGGGATCGGGCACGGTGAGGCCCAGGTATTCGGCCTGCGGCACGGTCTGGTCGACGAACTTCTGGCGCAGCTCGTCGTTCGACAGGATCTTGATCTTCCACTGCATCGACTGCGCGCTATGCACCGAGTCGCTGTCCGGGGGCCCGAACATCATCAGGGCCGGCCACCACCAGCGGTTCAGCGCGTCCTGCGCCATCTGCTTCTGTTCGGGCGTGCCGCGCGCCATCGTCATCACGAGGTCGTAGCCCTGGCGCTGGTGGAAGGACTCCTCCTTGCACACACGCACCATCGCGCGCGAATACGGGCCGTAGGAGCAGCGGCACAACGGGATCTGGTTCATGATCGCCGCGCCGTCGACGAGCCAGCCGACCGTGCCGATGTCGGCCCAGTTCGTGGTCGGGTAGTTGAAGATGCTGGAATATTTCACTTTGCCCGACAGCAGGTCCGCATAGACCTGGTCGCGCGTCACGCCGAGCGTCTCGGCCGCGCTGTAGAGGTACAGCCCGTGGCCGGCCTCGTCCTGGATCTTGGCCAGCAGGATCGCCTTGCGCTTCAGCGTCGGCGCGCGCGTGACCCAGTTGCCTTCGGGCAGCTGGCCGACGATTTCCGAGTGCGCGTGCTGCGAGATCTGGCGGATCAGCGTGCGACGGTAGCCCTCGGGCATCCAGTCCTTCGCCTCGATCTTGATGCCGGCGTCGATCTTTTCCTGAAACGCGCGCTCCTCGGGCGACATCTCGTCCAGGCCCTGCACCCGCTTCATCCCCGTGTCCACCATCTGGGCGTACATGTTCTTTCTCCTCTCTTCGGGTTCGTGCATCCGTCGTCAGACGTGATACGTATCCTCGCGTTAGATCTGTCTCTGATGACTCATGACAATCGCGCGTTGATCGAATACTAGGGGAGGGCCCGAGGTCGGACTGTCGGCGTGTTCCCGACCTCTTGTAGGAAATTTCCGATTGCGGACGGGGGAAGGACGGTAGGCGCCGAGTGCCTTATGCAGCAAGCACGCGAAGACAATGCGGGGGTTATCGCGATACAGACTCGTCCGTCTTCATGAATCGCCTTGAATCATGACCCGGATTCCGCGACGCGACGCGCGGAGAATCCGTGCAGGCGAAGCAGGGGGAGCGGCGGCCCGCGGCTCAGTCCAGCAGCCCGTTGCGCATCGCGTATTGCACCAGCTCGGCGTTGCTCGTGAGGCCGAGCTTCTCGAGGATGCGGTTGCGGTAGGTGCTCACCGTCTTCACCGACAGGCACATTTGCACGCCCACGTCGGTCAGCGACATGCCGCGCACGATCTTCATCATCACCTGCATCTCGCGCGCGGTGAGCTTCTCATGGGGAGCGCCCTCGCGCGTCCGATCCATCTGCATCAGGAGATTCGCGGCACTGCGCGGCGACACATAGCGCCCTCCCCCGACTACGTGACGGATCGCGCTCAGCAGTTCCTGCGCCTCCACATCCTTCGAAAGGTAGGCGTTCGCCCGCGCGCGCAACGCGAGCACCGCGTACTGCTCCTCCGGATACATGGACAACATGATCACCGGCAGGTCCGGTCGCTCGATGCGGATCGACTCCAGCGTGTCGAGACCGCTGCGCCCCGCCATGTTGATGTCCATGATCACGACGTCGAACTCGCCAGCGCGGATCTTCGCGAGCGCGCTCGCCCCGTCGCTCGCCTCGTCCGCGACGTGGATGTCCGCCTCGTCCGAGAGCATGCGCCTCAGCCCGGAGCGGAAGATTGTGTGGTCATCGACGATCAGCAGCTCGATCATTACTCCGTCGCCCCGAGTGGCCCGGCACAGCCAGGAGCACGACGGTTCCCCCGCCAGCACGCGCATGTACATACAAGGAGCCGCCGATGCTACGCGCGCGTTCGGCCATGCTCAACATCCCGATCGACCCTTCCCGCATCGACGGCCGGTCGATGCCTTTCCCGTCGTCGCGAACCTGCATCTCGAAGCAACCGTCCCGGCTGCGCACGCGCACCTCGACCGTTTCTGCCTCCGCGTGCCGCCCGATATTCGTCAAGGCCTCCTGCAACACCCTGAAGCATTGGGTGGCCGTCTCCACGGACAAGTCGGGCTCGCCCCCCTCCACCGTGAATCCGACCGGGATTTCGTTGCGGCGCCCGAAGGCTTCGAGCTCACTGCGAATGGTGGCAACCAGCCCGAGCGTATCCAGCATGCCCGGCCGCAACTCGTCCGAAATCTGTCGGACGGTATCGATCGTGTCCTGGACGAGCGGCAGGAGTTCTTCCGTAATCTCACGGATCTCCGCCAGCGCAGGATCGGAAGTCCGCCGCTGGATGCGAAAGACATCGAGCTTGATCGAACTGAGCATTCCGCCGAGGACATCGTGCAACTCGCGCGCGAGCTGACTGCGCAACTCCTCGCGCGCACTGTTGAGATACGACGCCAGTTCGCGCAACCGCCGCCGCGAGCGCTGGAGATCCTGATCGCGGCGAACCCGCTCGGTGACGTCGATTACGACCCCCGCCAGCGCGGGATGGCCGCGGTAGTCAACTCGCGAACCGTGCACCTCGATATGAACGACATGGCCGTCGCGATGCCGACAGCGGGTGAAATAGCGGATCGACGCCACCCCTTCGTACACGCGAAGACGGTAATTCTTCATCGCCTCCCCGAGAAAATCCGGGAGAACGAGGTCTACGATCGACGTCCCGACGAACTCCTTCTGCGTGTATCCGAACATCTCGGCGAAGGTCGAGTTCACATACTGGAACCGCTCGTCGAAAACGAGGTATACGCCCGCCAGCGACTGCTCGATGATCCCCTGGAAAGGAATGTCGTGGAATTCGATTTCCGGACGTTCAGCTTGCGGACCGGTCGCGTCGGCGGGAGCTGCAGGATTGGCCATGAGCTATCGAAACATTCCTGGCGATCGACGTCAATGATGCGCGCCTTCCGGTTGTTTCGACCCGACCGGCCCTCGGTTCTCCAGTGACGCCGAGAGTACGAACTTCACTCAGCCGGACACCGAGGGGGAACCTGCCTTCATCGGCAGCGGCGCACCGAGCGTCAACAACGGGTCGGACTCGGTCAATGAGGGCTCCCGCGCACCGCCCGTTCGAGCCGGCGCCTAGCCCTTCGACACTGGCGCGCAAGCGACCGTGGCGCCGGATGACGGACGTGGAGCATGGGTATGACCGACGTGCGCTCCAAGCCCATTCCTGCCCTTCGCCCCTGCGACGGCGAAACCGGAAGTTTCGTCCAAAACGCAAAAAGGCCAGTCTTTCGACTGGCCTAAGTGCTTGATATTCTGGCGCGCCCGGAGAGATTCGAACTCCCTACCCCTTGGTTCGTAGCCAAGTACTCTATCCAGATGAGCTACGGGCGCTTTGCAAAGAAGCGAGATTTTATACATTCTCGCGCTTGCGTCAACTACCTTTGCGAAACTTTCTCGAGCTACCGACAACTCCCGAATACCTTGAAGCAGGCGTCCGTGACGATTTTTGCCGTTTTTACCGCTCTCGCTCGTTCGCAGAGCCGGCATTATGGCGATCGGACTTCGACTTTGCAAGTTTCGTTTCGATTTTTCGTTCGGGCGATCGAAATTGGCCTGCGGTCAGGCCCCTTCGGCCTCGACCTCATCCCAATCGCTCAGCGTTGCGAGGCCGCGGTGCCCAAGCGGGAGGCTTCGGAAAGGCGCAACAGATGGCAAAGGGCCGCGTGCGTCGGCACTTCGGCGCGATGGCGCGCGGCCAATGAGAGAAATGCGACGGTGAGCGCATCGATTTCGGTCGGGCGACCGGCGAGGACGTCCTGCAACATGCTCGACCGGTTCTCCGCGGTACCCGCGATCACGTCGAAGACCCGCGTTTTCGCGGCCGCCTCGTTCAGGACGAGGCCTTCGGCGCGCAGGACCGGCCAGGCTTCGCGAACCAAGGCTTCGACGCAGATGCGGTAAGGCGGATCGGCGAGCGCACCGTTCGGCACGCGGAAGAGCGCGGTGACCGGATTGATTGCGAGATTGACGAGCAGCTTCGCAAGCCGCGCGGCGTAGATTTCGCGCTCGACGCGTGCCGGCAGTCCCGCCCGGGACAACTGCTCCGCGACGGGCTCGAAGCCGGGCGGAACGAGCGTCTCGCCGAGCCCGGCGGGAACGACGCGCTCTCCATCCCGCCACGCACCGGCGGTCGTGACGCCCTGCCCGCACGGCAGCGCGCCGAGCACCTCGCGAAGGCGCTCCTCGACGAGTCCGTTCTGCAGCGACAGCACTGCTTTCGGGCGCATCGCGAGCGCACAGCGCGCGGCGGCCTCGGTGTCGCCAGCCTTGACGAGAATGATCACGTAATCGGCGCGGGGCGCGTCGGCGGCGGTAAACGCCGCGATGCGGATCGGCTGACCGCCGACTTCGATTCCGCTGCGCAATGCCCGTGCGCGCGCCTCGTTACGCGCGACGACGGCAATCGGACCGACGCCGGCGAGGCGTGCCGCGAAGCTCAGTCCGAGAGCGCCGGCACCGACGATCGCAATCGGGTAGCGGCCAGGAGTTTCCTCAGGATGATCGGTGGACAAGATGCGGACTCCGCTTCCGCCGGCAAATCCGCATCATCCGACGTTCGGCGGCGTCCTCGCGGCACGGGCGCGGGCTCGCCTCGGCGCCGGATGCGGCGCGTCGTGCTTTGCGAGGTACAGCAGCTCCCGCTGCGGCGCCTCGAGAACTTCGGCGAGCGATACGCGGTCAAGCGAGTGCAGAAAGGCCTCCAGCGCCGTCGCGAGGACGCCCTTCAGCTTGCAGTTCGGCGTCAGCAGGCAGTTGCTGTCGTGGCCGAAGCATTCGACGAGTTCCATGCCGCGCTCCATGCGGCGGACGACGGCGCCGATCGCGATCTGCGCCGCAGGACGCGCTAGCCGCAGGCCGCCGCCCTTGCCTCTGAGTCCGTCGACGAACCCTTCGCGGACGAGCTGGTTCGCGACCTTCATCAGATGGCTGCGGGAGATATCGAAGCGCTGCGAGACTTCGGCGATCGTGACCAGCCGGTCGGTGTTCGCAGCGAGATAGATCAGTACGCGCAAGGCGTAGTCCGTGTGCTGCGTGATGTGCATGGATTTCTCCGATCCGTCACTGGTTTCGAGTCAGGAATTATACGAGAGGGCGTGGAAACATTCCTTGCGGTTGACTCTTCTAAAGGGTCCTCTTCATTCTCCAACGGGCGCCCGTCCCGCCTTGCGCGGACGAGCGGACGAACCGGGTTAAGGGGAGCGCGCCGATACCTGACGGCGAGCACCGCAGCGTCCCGGACGGTTGTCAGCGAGGCGCTGCGGGCGCCCTTCGCCGCCACCGGCCCCGCTTTCGGTGCCGCAGCAAAGGACTGTCGGTTACGCCCTCGTCGGGGCCGTCAGCGGATGTAGTAGCCGACGCCGACGAGCATGCCGTCGACCTTGCGGAAGTAGCTGTGCTTCGATTCGAGCTTTTCGGTGACGGGGTTGCGCCACGCGTAGTCGAGTTCGCCCTCGCCCTTGCGGTCCGCGATGTTGATCATGTCGGCGACGATCGACTTGCCTTTCGGATCGCGTAGCGACACCGCGTCGCGGCCGACGAGGACCGGGGTGGCGCCGTGAGCGACGAAACGCCGGCTCGCGAGATCGACGGCGAACACGTAGAGGTCGTCCTGCATGAAGCCGCCATCCACGCGGTTGAACGCGTCGACCGCGCGTACCTGGCCGTCCTTGACCGCTGCGACCGCCCGCTCGAGCAGCGCCTTGGCCTCCTCCGGCGACGCGCGCTGGAGGTAGTAGCCGACGGCGAGAATACGGCCGTCGACCTTTTCGAACAGCGTAACCTTCCGCTCCATGCGATTCGTCGCGCGGTTTTCCCAGCGATACTCGACGCGCCCGCTGCCCTTAGTCGCAGCCGCATCGAGCAACTCGCGAAAGAACGGCTTGCCGGTGACGTCCTCCATGTCGGCAACGTTGCGGCCGACGAGGTTCACCGACGGGCCGCCGCTCGCGAGCATCATTCCGTCGGGGTCGACGACGTAGACATACAGCTCCTTGTCGGCGAACTCCGGCGAGCGGTTGAATTCGGGCAGCGCCGCGTCGCCCACCTCGCGGTAACGCGCGACGGCCTTTTCGAGCAGCCGTGCGCTGCGGTTTTCGTCGGCCAGCTGCACGAGGCTGGTCGCCGCCGGGCGGGTCGTCGTGGACGCCGGAGCGGCCGATTCCGCAGAACCGGCCGCGTGCAGCGGCGAAAGGGCGATGCCGAGCAGACAGGCCGAAGCCAGGCGAAGCGCGTTCATGTGTGAATGACGTCCTGTAGTTGTTTGATTCGGAAAAATTATCGGAAGTGGCGGCGCTTAGCAATGATGGAGCGCAAACATTCCAGCGTCGGCCCCGCGGACGGTGCCGCCAGTCGGCGTTCGGCCGCGCTGCCGTGTGCCTCCGCCACGAAGCTCGGGTAAAGTCGCCGCACGATCCGCGATACCCAAGAGGCGCGGGGCGGACGGAATTCGAAAACTTCGGAGAGCGCATGAGTCGCGAGATCGAGCTGAAGCTGGTCAGTCTGCCGCAGGATGTCCACGACGTATGGGCGGACGTGCTGCGGGTGAGCTATCCGCGGCTGCGTCTGCGCGGGCGTCCGAGTTCGCCGTGGAAAGTGCATGAAGTCGTCGAAACGCGCGCGCGGATTCTCGAAAGCGGCGACCTCGAGTTGTTCGCCGAGACCGGCTTCGGCGCTCCTGTGACCCTCCTCGTGCCATCGCGCGAATGGTCGTGGCGCTCGCGGTGAGCGGTCGTGTTCGTGACCCGGTCCATCGTCGCCCGACGATGAACCCGATCTTCCTTCTCGCCTCCAAACCGTCATGGACACTTTGACCCACGCCCTGTCCGGTGCCCTGGTCGGCCGCCTGTTGGCGCCGAGTCGCCGCATACCGACCGCGGCTGCCGGACAGGCGGCCGTCCCGCCCGCCTGGCAGCTCGTCGCCGCCGGCACCGTCGCCGCGGCCTTCCCGGACATCGACTTTCTGCTCGGCTACGTTTCGGACATCGCGTACCTGCGCGGCCATCGCGGCGTGACGCATTCGCTGTTGCTGCTGCCGCTGTGGGCGATGCTGCTGTCGTGGCTCGCGACGCGCGTGTTCGCCCCGGCAGCGGGGATGACGTCGCGCTGGCGGGCGTTCTACCCGGTGGCGGCGGCGGCGCTCCTGATCCACATCGTCGGCGATCTGATCACGCAGTTCGGGACGATGATCTTCGCGCCGCTCTCGGACCGGCGCTTCGGCTGGGGCACGACCTTCATCATCGACCTCGTCCTCAGCGGCCTCCTTGTCGCGGGCCTCGGCGCGAGCGCGATCTGGCGACGCAGCAGGATCCCGGCGGAAGCGGCGCTCCTCCTCGTCGCGGGATGGGTCGGCGTCGGCGCCACGGGGCGCAGCGAGGCGCTCGCGTTCGCGCGCGCGTACGCGGCAGCGAACGATATCCATCCGGTCGCCGTCGATGCGGCGCCCCGCCCGGCTTCGCCGTTCAACTGGACCGCGATCGTGTTCGACGGCGAGCGCTACCATTACGCGCACGTCAACACGCGCCGCAGCGAAGTACGCCGCGCGGATCCCGACGACAACTTCATCCGCCGCCTGTCGGCACCCTATCGGCCGTTTGCGCAGGCCGAATGGCAGACGCGGGCGAAGTTCGGCAACGGCGCAACGCAGGAGCTCGCGCGCGAAGTCTGGACCGCGCAGGACTTTGCGTTCTATCGCTGGTTTGCGATGTTCCCCGTGCTCGATCATGCCGAGGGCCGCGACGACGGAAGTCGCTGCGCGACGTTCCGCGACCTGCGCTTCGAGCTGCCCGGACGCGATGAGTTGCCGTTCCGTTATGGTCTCTGCGAACGCGCCGGTCCGCGAACGACGGCACAAGCGAGCCCGTGGCAGGCGTACGAATTCGTCGCCGGCGCCAGGCGCTGGATCGCGGTGAATTGATTTCTTCGGACCGGCGACGAGCGGGATCGCCCCGTCACCGGTCCCTTCCAAGCGCAGAGCGTGCGCTATCGCAGCAGCGCGTTCAGCGCATCGAGCGCCTTGCTGCCGGGACACAGGTACGCGTCGCCGAGCTGATTCAGCGGTTTTTCGACCGTGTTCAGGTGCGCGTGCATGTCCTGCCCGCTGCTGTCGACGTACAGCAGCCCGGTGACGATCTCGCCGAGCGCGTGGCGTTCCTGCAGATGGTTCATCGCACCGATGCGGTCCGACGGGTCGTAGTCGACCGCGAGCTTGCGCAGATGGAGGATCGAGCCGTCGTGCTGCACGATGCGGCGCAACGAACCGGCCGGGTACGAGGTTTCGATCGGATCGCGCGGCAGGATCACTTCGACGCGGTTCACTGCCTCGTTGTGTTCGCGCACGTAGTCGTAGCTCTTCGTCGATCCGCTGTGGTTGTTGAACGTCACGCACGGGCTGATGACGTCGATGAAGGCCGGGCCGTTGTGGCGCAGCGCGCCTTTGATCAGCGGCACGAGCTGCTCCTTGTCGCCCGAGAAGCTGCGCGCGACGTAGGTCGCACCGAGCTGCAGCGCGAGCGCGACGAGGTCGATCGGGTTGTCGCTGTTGATGACGCCCTTCTTGCTTTTCGAGCCCTTGTCCGCGGTCGCGGAGAACTGACCTTTCGTCAGACCATACACGCCGTTGTTCTCGACGATGTAGGTCATGTTCACGCCGCGCCGCATCGCGTGCGCGAACTGCCCGATGCCGATCGACGCCGAGTCGCCGTCGCCCGACACACCGAGGTAGATCAGGTTGCGGTTCGCGAGCGCGGCGCCGGTCAGCACCGACGGCATCCGGCCATGCACGCTGTTGAAGCCGTGCGAGTTGCCGAGGAAGTAATCCGGCGTCTTCGACGAGCAGCCGATGCCGGAGAGCTTCGCGACCTTGTGCGGCTCGACGTCGAGGTCGAAGCACGCCTGCACGACCGATGCACTGATGGAGTCGTGGCCGCAGCCGGCGCACAGGGTCGAGATCGCGCCCTCGTAGTCGCGCCTGGTGTAGCCGAGTGCATTGCGTGGCGCGTCGGCGGCGAGGAGTTTCGGTTTGGCGAGATACGTCATAGGGCCACCTTGCGCAGCGGGCTGATCTTGCGGTCGGACAGGGCATCGGCGATCCGGCCGGCGATGAAGCGCGCGGTGATCGGCGAGCCGTCGTAATGGAGCACGCGGATCAACCTCTTCGGATCGATTTCGCCTTCGTTGATCAACATTGAGCGGAGCTGGCCGCTCTCGTTCTGCTCGACGACGAAGACCTGCTCATGGTCCGCGATGAACTGCAGGATCTCATCGCAAAACGGGAAACCGCGCACGCGCAGCGTGTCGACGTGGATGCCGTCGGCTTCGAGCAGCGCGCTCGCCTCGGCCATCGCCGGGGCGGTCGAGCCGAAGTGGATCGCGCCGTAGCGGGTCGGCTGCGACGCGGATTGCAGCACCGGCGCCGGCACGAGCGTCTTCGCGCTATCGAACTTCCGCCGCAGCCGCTCCATGTTGTAGACGTAGTCGGCGCCCGACTCGCTGTATTTCGCGTACGGATTGCGCGTCGTGCCGCGCGTGAAGAACGCGCCACGCGTCGGGTGCGTGCCCGGGATGGTCCGATACGGGATGCCGTCGCCGTCGACGTCGAGGTAGCGGCCGAAGTCCTTGCCGGCTTCGAGTTCGTCGTGCGTCATCAGCTTGCCGCGGTCGTAGCGACGCTCGTCGTTCCAGTCGAACGGCGCACACAGGCGCTCGTTCATCCCGATGTCGAGGTCCGACAGCACGAACACCGGCGTCTGCAGCCGCTCGGCGAGATCGAATGCGAGTGCGCTGAACGTGAAGCACTCGTACGGATCTTCGGGGAACAGCAGCACGTGGCGCGTGTCGCCGTGCGACGCGTACGCGCACGACAGCAGGTCCGACTGCTGCGTCTTCGTCGGCATTCCGGTCGACGGGCTGCCACGCTGGATGTCGACAATCACCGCCGGGATTTCCGCGAAGTACGCGAGCCCGAAGAACTCCTGCATCAGCGAGATGCCCGGGCCGGACGTCGCGGTGAAGGCGCGCGCGCCGTTCCACCCGGCGCCAATGACCATGCCGATCGACGCGAGCTCGTCCTCGGCCTGCACGATCGCATAGCGCGCGCGGCCGTTGTCCGGGTCGGTCCGGTACTTGCGGCAATAGCTCGAGAACGACTCGATGACCGAGGTCGACGGAGTGATCGGATACCAGCCGGCGACAGTCGCGCCCCCATAGACGGCACCGAGCCCGCAGGCGCTGTTGCCGTCGATGAAAATGCGATCGCCGACCCCGTCGGCGGGCGCGATGGTCAGTCCGATGGGGCACGGCAGGTTCGTCCGCGCATAGTCGTAACCGAGGCGCAGCGCATTGATGTTCGCCTGGATCAGCTGGTCCTTGCCGCGATAACGGTCGGTGATCAGCGTCTCGACGACGGTGAAATCCATGTCGAGCAGCGCGATCAGCGCGCCGATGTACATCACGTTCTTGAACAGCTGGCGCTGGCGCGCGTCCGTATATTCGTTGTTGCAGATCGCCGTGAGCGGCACGCCGACGACCGTGATGTCGTCGCGGAACTTCGAGGGCGGGAGCAGCTTCGTCGAGTCATAGAAGAGATAGCCGCCGGGGTCGATGCTCGCGACGTCGCGGTCCCAGGTCTGCGGATTCATCGCGACCATCATGTCGCAGCCGCCGCGCGCACCGAGCCAGCCCGCTTCGGACACGCGGACCTCGTACCAGGTCGGCAGCCCCTGGATGTTCGACGGGAAGATGTTTCGCGGCGCGACCGGCACTCCCATGCGCATCACCGCCCGCGCGAAGAGTTCGTTCGCCGACGACGAGCCCGAGCCGTTGACGTTCGCGAACTTGATGACGAAATCGTTGCACCGCTGGATGGATTTTGCGTTCGTCATTTTCATTCCCCCTTCACGCCGGCCTGTGCGACGTCGATCCGGAATTTCTGCATGTCCCACGCGCCGGTCGGACAGCGCTCGGCGCACATGCCGCAATGCAGACAGACATTCTCGTCCTTGACCATCACGCGGCCGGTCTTGAGTCCTTCGGCGAGATACAGCGCCTGTTCGAGGTTCCTCGCGGGCGCATTCAGCCGGCCGCGCAGCTCTTCGTCGTCGCCGTTTCCGGTGAACGTGATGCACTGGGTCGGACAGATGTCGACACAGGCGTCACATTCGATACAGAGCTTCGGCTTGAAGACGGTCGCGATGTCACAGTTGAGGCAGCGCTCCGCTTCCGCCCACGCGAGCGCGGGGTCGTAGCCGAGTTCGAATTCGAGCTTGATGTCCTTCAGCGCGAGTTCGAGCGTCTTCACCGGCACCTTGCGGCGCGCCTCCTCCGACACCTGGTTGTCGTAGCTCCACTCGTGGATGCCCATCTTCTGGCTCACGAGGTTCACCGTCGGCGGCGGGCGCTTCGTCAGCGGCTCGCCGCGACAGAAGAGGTCGATCGAGATCGCCGCGTCGTGGCCTTGCGCGACCGCGGTGATGATGTTCTTCGGCCCGAGCGCCGCGTCGCCGCCGAAGAACACGCGCGGCAGCGTCGATTGCAGCGTCTTCGCGTCGAGCACCGGCATGCCGTAGCGGTCGAACTCGATGCCGATGTCGCGCTCGATCCACGGGAACGCGTTCTCCTGGCCGATCGCGAGCAGCACCTCGTCGCATTCCATCAGTACGTCGGGCTCGCCGGTCGGCACCAGCGAACGCCGGCCGCTATCGTCGTATTCGGCGCGCACCTTCTCGAACAGCACGCCGGTGAGGCGCCCGTTGTCGTGCGTGAATTCCTTCTGCACCAGAAAGTTGTGGATCGGGATGCCCTCGTGCAGCGCGTCTTCCTTCTCCCACGGCGACGCCTTCATCTCGTCGAAGCCGCTGCGGACGACGACCCGCACGTCCTCACCGCCGAGCCGGCGCGCGGAGCGGCAACAGTCCATCGCGGTATTGCCCCCGCCGAGGACGATAACGCGCTTCGCGATGCTCGTGACGTGGCCGAAGGCGACGTTCGACAGCCAGTCGATGCCGACGTGGATGTGTGCCGCGGCTTCCTTGCGTCCGGGCAGGTCTGCGTCGCGCCCGCGCGGTGCGCCGGTGCCGACGAACACCGCGTCCCAGCTGCCGGCGAGGAGTTCGCGCAGGCTCGCGATCCAGGTGTTCTGCCGCATCTCGACGTCGAGCCCGGCGATGTAGCCGCACTCCTCGTCGATCACGCTATCAGGCAGGCGGAACTTCGGGATCTGGCTGCGCATCATGCCGCCGGCCGACGTGCCGCTGTCGAACACGGTGACCTGGTAGCCGAGCACCGCGAGGTCGCGCGCGACCGTCAGCGAAGCCGGTCCAGCGCCGACACAGGCGATGCGCTTGCCATTCTTCGCAGCCGGCGCCTTCGGCAGCAGATCCTCGATGTCGTCCTTGAAGTCGGCCGCGACGCGCTTGAGGCGGCAGATCGCCACCGGCTCCGTATCGACGCGTCCGCGCCGGCACGCCG